>JAOXSC010000199.1 GCA_025800215.1 Marinibacterium sp. | reverse complement strand
CATCAGATCTTCGACCGACACCGACGCGCCACCGGCGATCTGACCCACCATCGCATGAGCCGTCGCCGCCCCGACCGACCCGGCAAGCTCGCGTTCGAGGCGCTGCAGAAACCCCGGCGTCGGTTCGGGGATCAGGTCGCGCCCGCCCTGCCGGGCCGCTTCGTCGGCAAACAGCCGCTGCGCCTGACCGGCGCCCAGAATCCGCTGGGCCATGATCATCAGATCTTCGGATTGCGCGACCGATCCGGTCCAGCCGCGCGGGCCGGTGGAATGATCAAACACATCCACAAACTGCGCGCCCTGCAACCGTTCGACCGGGCCGGGAAAGGTCACCAGAGAGCCAAGGCAGAAGGCGGCCGTGTTGAGAGACAAGCTCCAGGTCACCGCATGCACGATGGGATCAAGCCCGCCAATGCCAAACATCGCCTGCGGCCGCAGCCAGCCCAGACCAAACGGCCCCTCGGCCAGCAGATCGGGCGTCATCAGACCCACACCCGGCAGCACCAGCGTATAGACCCACAGCGCGAACCCGGTGCACAGACCCGCCAGCGCCCCGGTCCGCGTTGCGCCACGCCAGAAGATGCCGCCCATCATCGCCGGAAGGATCTGGGCAATGCCGACAAAGGCGATCAGGCCAATCGCCGCCAGCGCCGCGCCGCCGCCCGACACCCGATAATAGAGATAGCCCAGCGCCAGGATCACCGCGATCGACACCCGCCGCGCAAACAGAGCAACCTTGCGCACATCGCCCGACACCTGCGCCCCGTCATGGCGCGACAGGTAGATCGGCATCACGATATGGTTCGACACCATGATCGACAGCGCCATCGCCGCAACGATCACCATGGACGTGGCCGAGGAGAACCCTCCCAGAAACGCCAGCACCGCCAGCCCGTCACGCCCCGATGCCAGCGGGATCG
>JAOXSC010000194.1 GCA_025800215.1 Marinibacterium sp. | reverse complement strand
GGCTTCCCGCGCGAAACCGGCTTTGACATCACCGTGGCGTCGGAAGTCATGGCGATCCTGTGCCTGGCCAAGGATCTGGCGGATCTTGAAAAGCGTCTGGGCGACATGATCGTGGCCTATCGCCGCGACCGCAGCCCCGTCTACTGCCGTGACATCAAGGCCGAAGGTGCAATGACCGTTCTGCTCAAGGACGCGATGCAGCCCAACCTGGTGCAGACGCTGGAAAACAACCCTGCATTTGTACATGGCGGCCCGTTCGCCAACATCGCGCATGGCTGTAACTCGGTCATCGCGACCACCACGGCGCTGAAGCTGGCCGACTATGTCGTGACCGAAGCGGGCTTTGGTGCCGATCTGGGCGCCGAAAAGTTCATGAACATCAAATGCCGCAAGGCGGGTCTGGCCCCGTCGGTCGTGGTGGTTGTGGCCACCGTGCGCGCGATGAAGATGAATGGCGGCGTGGCCAAGGCCGATCTGGGCGCGGAAAATGTCGATGCCGTCAAGGCGGGCTGCGCCAACCTGGGCCGTCACATCGAGAACGTCAAATCCTTTGGCGTGCCGGTTGTGGTTGCGATCAACCACTTTGTCACCGACACCGATGCCGAAATCGACGCGGTCAAGGCCTATGTCGCGGATCAGGGCGCCGAAGCGGTGCTGTCGCGCCACTGGGAGCTTGGCTCGGAAGGGTCGGCTGATCTGGCAACCAAAGTGGCCGAACTGGCCGAGGCGGACGCGGCAAACTTTGCCCCGATCTACCCCGACGAGATGCCGCTGTTCGAAAAGATCGAAACCATCGCCAAGCGTATCTACCGTGCTGACGAGGTTCTGGCCGACAAGAAGATCCGCGATCAGCTCAAGCTGTGGGAAGAGCAGGGCTATGGCAACCTGCCGGTCTGCATGGCCAAGACGCAGTACAGCTTCTCGACCGATCCCAACCTGCGCGGTGCGCCCACGGGCCATTCGGTGCCGGTGCGCGAAGTGCGCCTGTCGGCCGGTGCGGGCTTTGTCGTCGTGGTCTGCGGCGAGATCATGACCATGCCGGGCCTGCCCCGCACGCCTGCGGCGGAAAACATCCGCCTCAATGACGGCGGTCAGATCGAAGGCCTGTTCTAAGGCTTTCAACGACCCTGCGCGGGCCGAGGTCTCGGCCCGCGCACCCGGCGTCCGGGATGAGCGGCAACGCCCCCCGGACCCCGCCTGTGACCTTGCCATATCAGCAGGAAGGAGCGCCCATGCGCGCGGCAGTGATTGACGGAAAATCCATCGGCGCCCGGATCCGCAGCGATGTGCGCGCCCGCGCCGACGAGCTGGGCCATCAGGGATGGCCGCCCATGCTGGTGTCGATTTCGGTGGGCGATACGGCGGCGGCGGATCTTTATGTGCGCAACCAGCAGAAACAGGCTGAAGCCGCCGGGGTCGCGTTCGAAGCGCGCAGCTACCCCAGCGACACATCGCTTGAACAGCTGATCGGCATCCTGCAGGGGCTGAACGGCGATCCGCGGGTGAACGGGATCATCATCCAGCGCCCGCTGCCCGATCACATCCCGGTCAAGGTGCTGCAAAAGGCGGTGCATCCGCTCAAGGATGTCGAAGGCATGCACCCTGCCTCGATCGGCAATATTGTCTACAACGACCTGGCGCTTGGGCCCTGTACGGCGGTGGCGGCGGTCGAGATCCTCAAGACGCTGCCTCTGACGCTCGAAGGGCTCGAGGTCACGGTGATCGGCCATTCCGAGATCGTGGGTAAACCCATCGCCTTTCTGCTGATGGGGCTGGGGGCGACGGTGACGGTGTGCCACCACATGACGCGGACCGTGGCGATGCACAGTCGTGCGTCGGATGCGGTGTTTGTGGCGGTGGGCAAGCCGGGGCTGGTGACGGGCGATATGCTCAAACCCGGTGCGGCGCTGATTGACATCGGCATCAACCGGGTGGACACGGCGGATGGCCCCCGCACGGTAGGGGACGCCGATTTTGACAGCTGCGCCGAGGTGGCGGGCTGGATCACCCCGGTGCCGGGCGGTGTGGGGCCGGTGACGGTGGCCACGCTGATGAAGAACGCGGTGCTGGCCACCGAGATGCAGATGCAGAATTACCGGGCAGCCTTTGCCCGCACGGATGTATAAGGGAGAGCACGATGACGGCTCAGATCATTGATGGAAAGGCCTTTGCGGCCAAGGTGCGGGGCCAGGTGGCCGAGCATGTGGCGCGGCTCGGGGCCGATCACGACCTGGTGCCGGGGCTGGCGGTCGTGCTGGTGGGTGAAGATCCCGCAAGCCAGGTCTATGTGCGCTCCAAGGGGAAACAGACCGTCGAAGTCGGCATGAATTCCTTTGAGCACAAGCTGGATGCCGACACGTCAGAGGCCGATCTGCTGGCGCTGATCGACCGGCTCAACACCGATCCGGCGGTGCACGGGATCCTGGTGCAGCTGCCGCTGCCGGGGCATCTGAACGAAGATCTGGTGATCAACGCGATTGATCCGGCCAAGGATGTGGACGGGTTCCATATTTCCAATGTGGGCCTGCTGGGGACGGGGCAGAAAAGCATGGTGCCCTGCACGCCGCTTGGCTGTCTGATGATGCTGCGGGATCACCACGGGTCGCTGAGCGGGCTGGACGCGGTGGTTGTGGGCCGGTCGAACATCGTGGGCAAGCCGATGGCGCAGCTGCTGCTGGGTGACAGCTGCACGGTGACGATCGCACATTCGCGGACCAAGGATCTGCCGGATGTGGTGCGCCGCGCCGATATCGTGGTGGCGGCCGTGGGGCGGCCCGAGATGGTGCCGGGCGACTGGATCAAGCCGGGCGCCACGGTGATTGACGTGGGCATCAACCGCATTGATGCGCCCGAGAAGGGCGAGGGCAAGACCCGTCTGGTGGGCGATTGCCATTATGACAGCTGTGCCGAGGTGGCGGGTGCCATCACGCCGGTGCCGGGCGGGGTCGGGCCGATGACGATTGCCTGTTTGCTGGCCAACACGCTGACGGCGGCGTGCCGGGCCAATGGGCTGGAAGAGCCCGAAGGTCTGACCGCCTGAGCGGTTGCGCCGCCTTTGGCGGCGCGCAGGGCGGGGGCTCTGCCCCCGCACCCCCGAGGTATTTGGGGCCACAAAGAAGGGGGGCTGTGCCGCGCTGTCTAGTGGGGCAGCGGGATCGCACAGGGTGTGGGGCCGATGAGGATGGCCGTGACGGGCCCGCCGGTGAGGATGCGGGCAAAGGCGGGATCGCTGCTGCGCAGCCCGCCGGTATAGAGCCCGTAGGCGGGCAGGATCATCTGTCGCCCGTCATGCAGCAGGGCCGGGCGGATCACCGTGCGTCCGCGCAGGCGCAGGGTGGTTTTGGGGTGATAATGGCCCGAGATTTCCCCTTGCGCCCCGGCTGTGGCGATGTGGCGAAAGCAGAGCGGGCCCTGGCTGTGGTTTTGGCGGTGGCTGCCGCCGATGCCGGTGGGGCCGGGGTCGTGATTGCCTTCGATCCAGATCCAGTCGCGCCCGGCCTGCAGGCGTGCGATCTGCATGCGGTTGCTGTCGGGCAGGGCCTGGGCGGCGTCCAGATCATCGAAACTGTCACCGAGGCAGATGACCGTCTGTGCGCCCGTGGCGGTGAGATCGGCCTGCAGCCGGTCCAGCGTTTCGGTGGTCTCATAGGGTGGGATCAGCGCGCCGCCGCGCCGGGCGATCCGTTCGGATTTGCCCAGATGCAGGTCTGACACGCATAATAGCCCCGCATCGGGCCACCACAGCGCGCCACTGGGCAGCGCGTGCAGGGATGTGTCGCAAAAGACAAAGTGATGGCTGTTCATGGTGCCGTCCTAGAGCGGGTCCAGCTTGCGCTGTAGCGCGCGGCCCGGCGCCTTGGCAACCGGTCCCTGACCGGGTCAGCCGGACAGCCCGTCGAGGCCTGACGATTGCATCAGGCGGGTTGTTTCCTGAGCGAGCAGGCGGTCTTCGGCGCTGCCCTTGATGGGCACGCGCCCGACCTCGAGAAACAGCGGTGCGGCCAGCGGCGTCACCCGGTCGAGGCGGATCAGGTCAATGCGCGATCCGATGCGTTCGGCCATCTCTTCGATGCGGCCGAAATCGACGAGGCCGCGCAGGGCTTCTTCGCGGGTGATGTCCAGCATCAGGTGATCGGGGTCGTATTTGACCAGCGTGTCATAGAGGATGTCCGAGGAAAACGTCGCCTGCCGCCCGCTTTTGCGCGCCGATGGGGTGTTGCGCTCGATCAGCCCGGCGATGGTGGCCGAGGCGCGAAAGGTCCGTTTCATCACCGCATTGCCCGCCAGCCACCCGTCAAGCCCGTCGCGCAGCGCGGTGATGTCGAACAGTGGGGCGGGGTCGGTGATCGGGTCGAGCCCCCAGATCAGTGTGGCATAATCGGTGGCGACAAAGCCCAGCGGGTGCAGGCCCAGATCCTCCATCCGTTTGGTCAGCAGCAGGCCCAGCGTCTGCTGCGCGTTGCGCCCGGCAAAGCCGTAGATGCAGGCATGTTCGTTCCCGTCATGCGGAAAGCTTTCGATCAGCAGCCGCCCCTGCCGGGGCAGGCGCGACACGCGGCGCTGCAGGTGCAGCCAGTCGCGCGTGTGGGCGGGCAGGTCCGGCCAGTCATCGGCGCGCAGCATTCCAAGGATGCGATCGCACAGCTGGGTCGAGGTGGCAAATTTGGTGCCCATGAAGGTGGCGACCTTGGGTTTGCGGTCGGCGCGGCGGGTGACTTCGACCACCATGTCGCGCAGCCCTTCATAGCGCACGATCTGGCCGCCGATCAGAAAGGTGTCGCCGGGCGATAGGCTGGCGGCAAAGGCTTCTTCGATCTCGCCCAGGGGTTTGCCGCCGCGGGTCCGTTTCAGGCGGACCTTGAGCGTGTCGGTGTCCTGAATGGTGCCGATATTCATGCGGATGCGCTGTGCCGCGCGCGGGTCGCGCAGCGCCCACTGCCCGTCGGGCTGCTGTTTCAGGCGCTGCCACTGGTCATAGGCACGCAGCGCATAGCCGCCGGTGGCGCAGAAGGCCAGGCAATCGTCAAAGGCCGCGCGGCTCAGCGTGGCATAGGCGCCGACGCTGGTGATTTCGGCATATAGCGCATCCGCGTCAAAGGGGCCGGCGGCGGCGGTGATCAGGATGTGCTGGCACAACACGTCGCGCGGCCCCGGCCCGCGCCGATCGCCATCCAGCGTTCCGTCGCGCACCGCCTGCAGGGCGGCGACGCATTCGACCACCTCGAACCGGTTGGCGGGCACCAGCAGCGCCTTGGAGGGCGCGTTGTAGCGGTGGTTGGCGCGCCCGATGCGCTGCACCAGACGCTTGACGTTCTTGGGTGCGCCGATCTGGATCACCAGATCCACATCGCCCCAGTCGATGCCCAGATCCAGCGATCCGGTGCAGACAATGGCGCGCAGATCTCCGCGCACCATGGCGGCTTCGACGCGTTCGCGCTGCTGCCGGTCCAGGCTGCCATGGTGGATGCCGATGGGCAGGCCGTCATCATTGGCCAGCCACAGGTTGTGAAAGAAGATCTCGGCCTGGGCGCGGGTATTGTGAAAGATCAGCGTGGTGCGATGGGCGCGGATCTGGTCGAGCACTGCCGGGATGGCATGGGCCGCCCCTCCGCCGGACCAGGGCGGGGCGGCATCGGTGTGCAGCATGGCGATGTCGGGGGCGGGGCCGGGATCGGCCTCTAGGATGGCGCAGGGATCGGGGTGGCGTGCCATCAGGTGGGCGATGGCCTGCGGGTCGTCCACCGTGGCCGACAGGCCCACGCGGCGCAGGCCGGGGCATAGCCGCTGCAGCCGCCCAAGCGCCAGCATCAGCTGATCGCCCCGTTTGCTTTCGGCCAGCGCGTGAATTTCGTCGATGACGATGCGCTGCAGCCCGGCAAACATGCGGGGCGCGTCTTCGTATGAGATCAGCAGCGCCAGGCTTTCGGGGGTGGTCAGCAGGATATGGGGCGGATCGGCGCGCTGGCGTTTCTTTTGCGTGGCCGAGGTGTCTCCGGTGCGGTCTTCGATGCGGATCGGCAGGCCCATATCGCTGACCGGGCCACGCAGGTTGCGTTTGATGTCGGCAGCCAGAGCCTTGAGCGGCGAGACGTAAAGCGTGTGCAGCCCGTCGCGCGGATCGCTCGCCAGATCGGCCAGCGTGGGCAGGAAACCGGCCATGGTCTTGCCGCCGCCGGTGGGCGCAATCAGCAGCGTGGCCGGGTCATCGGCGCGCGCCAGCATGGCGCGCTGATGCGGGTGGACCTGCCAGCCCCGTTTCGAAAACCAGCTGTCTATGATCGGGGGCAGATCCATCATGTGATCCCAAAGGCGCGCCCCGGCGGCAAACCGGCCGGGGCGCGCCCGCTGTCAGATCAGGCGGGTCAGACCAGCGTCGCGTCGGTCGCGGCGCGCAGTTCGTCTTCGGTGACGCCATCGGCCAGTTCGACAAGCTTCAGCCCGCCATCGACCACGTCGAGCACGCCCAGATTGGTGATGATCCGGTCGACCACGCCCTTGCCGGTCAGAGGCAGGGTGCAGGCCTTCAGCACCTTGCTGTCGCCATGTTTGTTGGTGTGATCCATCACCACCACCACACGGCCCACACCGGCCACCAGATCCATCGCGCCGCCCATGCCCTTGACGAGCTTGCCGGGGATCATCCAGTTGGCCAGATCGCCGTTTTCGGCCACTTCCATCGCGCCCAGGATGGCCATGGCGATCTTGCCGCCACGGATCATTGCAAAGCTCTGGGCGCTGTCGAAATAGGCCGTCTGGGGCAGTTCGGTGATGGTCTGCTTGCCCGCGTTGATCAGGTCGGGATCTTCTTCGCCCTCATAGGGGAAGGGGCCCATGCCCAGCATGCCGTTTTCCGACTGCAGCGTGACCTCGACCCCGTCGGGGATGTAGTTCGACACCAGCGTCGGAATGCCGATGCCAAGGTTCACATACCAGCCGTCCTGCAGTTCCTGTGCGGCGCGCGCGGCCATCTGGTTGCGGTCCCACCCTTTGATGTCCTGGGCCATTATGCGTTCTCCCGCTTGCGCACGGTGCGCTGTTCAATCCGCTTTTCGTAATCGCCCTGGATCAGGCGGTGCACGTAGATGCCCGGCAGGTGGATCATGTCGGGATCCAGCGATCCGGTGGGCACGATTTCTTCGACCTCGGCCACGCAGATCCGGCCGCAGGTGGCTGCGGGGGCGTTGAAATTGCGGGCGGTCTTGCGGAACACAAGGTTGCCCGTTTCGTCGGCCTTCCAGGCTTTGACGATGGCGAGGTCGGCAAAGATGCCTTCCTCCATGATGTAATCTTCCATGGCGCCGTCAGGGCCGGTCGGGAACTGCTTTTCCAGCTTGCCTTCGGCGATCACGGTGCCCACGCCGGTCTTGGTAAAGAAACCGGGGATGCCGGCGCCACCCGCGCGCATGCGTTCGGCCAGCGTGCCCTGAGGGTTGAATTCCAGCTCAAGTTCGCCCGACAGGTACTGGCGCATGAATTCCGCGTTTTCGCCCACATAGGACGAAATCATCTTTTTGACCTGACGGGTCTGCAGCAGGATGCCGATGCCAAAATCATCCACGCCCGCGTTGTTCGACGCAAAAGTCAGATCCTTGGTCCCGGCCTCTTTGATTGCCTGCAGCAGCAGTTCGGGAATACCGCAGAGGCCGAAACCGCCCGCAGCGATCAGCATGCCGTCTGTCAGAACCCCGTCGAGCGCTTCGGTCGCGCTGCCATAAATTTTTTTCATAAATCGCCTCCGCATCGGATGTTACGCAACGTTGTGCCGCCTTGATCTGGTCAAGTCAAACCGTTCCGATGCCGCAGCTTCGGCGCGCAAACCCGGGTTGAAACGTGTAGATATAGTTCGCATAACAGCGTCATCTGACAGAACAGGTTTGAAGACATGAATAGACTGACATTGGCCCTGGGCGCGGGCGTTGCGGCATTGGCACTGGCGGCGTGCGAGCCGCAGGAAGCCACGGTGCTGCAACTGGATTCCAACACCATCCGCGTGATCGGCACCGGGTATAGCGAACGCTCGTCGCTGGAATCGGCCATCGCCACAGCCAACAAGCGCTGCGAAGCACAGGGCAAGGAAGCCTTTGTTCTGACCAACAAGACGGACTATCAGGGCGTGGACCAGAGCGCAGCGCTGATCGTCAACGCGCTGACGGCTGCAGCGGCCAATAGCGGATCTGCGCCGGGGTATTACCCCAGCTCGACATCGTCGAGCGACTGGCAGACCCAACTGGATGTGCGCTGCGGCCCGCAGCCCGCATGATGTGTGATCGGCGCCCCGTGGCGGGCGCCTGATCTGCCCGACCGTCAGGTGGCGTCGCCCTCTGACGGTTTTTTTGTGGCCGCCTTGGTCGCGGTTTTCTTGGCCGCGGGTTTCTTTGCGGTGGTTTTCTTGGCCGTCGTTTTCTTGGTCGTCTTCTTGGCGGCTGTCTTGCGGGCCGGCTTTTTCTTGCCCGATTTCATGGCCTTGTCGTTGACCAGATCAATCGCCTGATCAAGCGACACATCGTCCACCTCGATCGTGTCGGGCAGGGTCGCGTTGATCTTGCCCCATTTCACATACGGCCCATAGCGCCCCTTGAAGACGGCAATCACCGCCCCGTCATCGGGATGTTCGCCCAGCTCGCGCAGCGGCGTGGCAGCGGCGGCCTTGCCGCGTTTGGGCTTGGCGGCGAGTATCTCGACCGCGCGGTTCATGCCGATGGTGAAGACATCGTCGATCTCTTCAAGATTGGCATTGGTGCCACCCCGGTTCGAAATGCTGTCGGCATGTTTCAGATAGGGGCCATAGCGCCCGATATTGGACCAGATCGGCACACCGTCTTCGGGGTGTTCACCAATCAACCGGGGCAGCGACAGCAGTTTCAGCGCCTGCGCCAGATCGACCTCTTCGGGGGGCCAGGGTTTGGGAATGGACT
>JAOXSC010000183.1 GCA_025800215.1 Marinibacterium sp. | reverse complement strand
AACGACGCCAAACCGGTTTCGGACAACTAGACCTTTCAGGGGGCGTGCGGGCGCTGGGTCCGTACGCCCTTGGTGTTTTTATGACAGATCAAACGGTTCTGCGCCTCGCAGGCCTCAGCAAGCGTTTTGGCCCGGTGGTGGCGAACGAAGATGTCAGCCTGACATTGGCGCGCGGCGAAGTGCTGGCCCTACTGGGGGAAAACGGCGCGGGCAAGACAACGCTGATGAACATGCTGTTCGGCCACTACCTGCCCGATGCGGGCACGGTTGAGGTCGCGGATGAAACCGGCACATTGCAGCAATTGCCGCTGGGCCATCCGCAGGCCGCCCTGGGCGCGGGCGTGGGCATGGTGCACCAGCATTTCACTCTGGCCGAAAACCTGGGCGCGCTGGACAATATCACCTTGGGGGCGGAACCCCTGCTGGCGCTGCGCCGCAACCGCCACGCCGCCCGCGACAAGGTCGAACGCCTGATCACCGAGAGCGGGCTTTCGGCTCCGCTGGATGTACCGGTCGGGCGGCTTTCGGTCGGGGAACGGCAGCGGGTCGAGATCCTCAAGGCACTCTATCGCGACGCCCGCATTCTGGTGCTGGATGAACCCACCGCTGTGCTGACCCCGCAAGAGGCGGACACGCTGTTTGCCAATATCAAGCGGATGACCGAACACGGCCTGTCCGTCATTTTCATCAGCCACAAACTGCGCGAGGTACTGGCCTTTTCCGACCGCATCGCCGTGCTGCGCCATGGGCGCAAGGTTGGAGAGATGGCAACCGCCGACGCAGACGAAGGTGCCATCGCTCGGATGATGGTCGGGGCCGATACGCCCAAACTCGCCCGCGAGGCCACGACCCCCGGCGCGCCGGTTCTGTCCTTGCGCGGGGTATCCGTGCCGGGCCGGTCCAAACGCGACAGCCTGAACGCGGTGGATCTGGACGTGAACGCTCATGAAATCCTGGGTATTGCCGGAATTTCCGGCAATGGGCAATCGGCCCTGGCGCAGGTGATTTCGGGCCTTGCCCAGCCCACCGCCGGAACGCTCCGCGTGGACGAGACCGCGATTGCCCGCCCCACCCCCGCCACCATGATTGCCGCCGGTGTGGGCCGCATCCCAGAAGACCGGCACCACGAAGGCATCGTTGGCGCGATGAGCGTGGCCGAGAACATGGTGATCGAACGGCTGAATGATAGGGACGTTCAGCGCCATGGACTGCTGAACCGCGATGGCATAGCCGAAAACGCCGCCCGTCTGGCGGCTGCCTATGACGTGCGCGGCCCGGGGGTAGAGGCCCCCGCCCGGCTGCTGTCTGGCGGCAACATCCAGAAACTGATCCTGGCGCGGGTGTTCGAACGCACGCCGCGTCTGATCCTGGCGAACCAGCCAACGCGCGGGCTGGACATGGGCGCCGCCGCCGAGGTGGGGCGCCGGTTGCTGGAGGCCCGCATGCGCGGGGCCGGGATTGTGCTGATCTCCGAGGATCTGGACGAAATTCTGGGCCTCGC
>JAOXSC010000180.1 GCA_025800215.1 Marinibacterium sp. | reverse complement strand
TGTCCCTCGTGACTGAGACAGGTGCCGCGCTGCTTTTGGTAACCCATTCGCAAGAGATCGCAGGCCAACTGGATCGCAGAGTTCACCTTGCAGGCGGGCGCATTCAATGACGGCAGCCGTGATACAGGCGCTGTTGTCTCATTGGCGGGGCCATTGGTTGCAGCTTGCAACGCTGCTGATTGGGATCGCTTTGGCAACCGGGCTTTGGTCGGCGGTTCAGGCGATCAATGCCGAGGCCCGCGCCAGCTATGCCCGCGCCAATGCCCAGCTTGCCCTGGGTCAGTTCGATGAGCTGCGCGACCCGTCCGGTGTGATCCTGCTGGACCGCTATGCCGAGCTGCGCCGCGCCGGCTGGCAGGTCGCAGCGGTGCTGGAGGGGCCCTATCGCATCCAAGGCCGAACGCTGCGCATGTTAGGCGTCGACATGGTCGCCTATCCGGCCCTGCCTGCGATCACCGAGGCTGAGGCCGAGACCGATCCCGCGGATATCCTGACGGCACCGGGCCGCTTGTTGGCCTCGGCTGAATTGGCCGCCCTGTTGCGGGCGCAGAACGATCTGCCGCCGGTCCTGATCACGACCGAGCTTCCACCCGATGTCATCCTGACCGACATCGGAGTCGCCGAAACCTTGCTCGGAACGCCCGGCCAAATCTCTCACCTTGTGGTTCTGCCGAACCAACCCCGCTCGGTCCCTCCACTATCCGAAATCGCGCCCGAGTTGGAGCGGGTCAGCCCCGCCGCGCAGGTCGATACCGCGCAGCTGACCGACAGTTTCCACCTGAACCTGACCGCCTTTGGACTGCTGTCCTTTGCCGTGGGGCTGTTCATCGTCAACGGCACGGTTGGTCTGGCCTTTGCACAGCGTCGCGGCATGATCCGAACGTTGCGGGCGCTGGGGGTCTCGATGCGGCGGCTGGTCTGGTTGATCCTGGCCGAGCTGACCCTGCTGGCCCTGATCGGAGGCATCATCGGCCTGATCCTCGGCTTCTTCCTTGCCGGAGCGCTTTTGCCAGATGTGGCCGCCACATTGCGTGGCCTCTACGGCGCACCTGTGACCGGGCAATTGACCCTCCAACCTGCATGGGCGTTGGCCGGAATCGGCATGGCGTTGGGCGGCACCCTGATCGCCAGCGCACAAGCCCTTTGGCGCCTGTCACGCATGCCGTTATTGGCAGGTCCGGGCGTGCAGGCCTGGCGCGGCAGCGGGCAAGGCCAACGGCTGGCGGCCTGTTGCGGCGTGGCGCTGCTTGTCTTCGGAGGCCTCGCCTATACCACGGTCGGAGGCCTCCTCGGCGGTTTCGCACTCTTGGCAGGCCTTTTGACCGGTGCGGCCTTGCTGTTGCCGCTCAGCCTGTCTGTCGCGATAAGCCTCTGCGCCCGTCGCGCCCGCGGCCCGGTTGCGCAATGGGTCTGGGCCGACATGCGCGCGCAACTGCCCGGCCTGTCGCTGGCCCTGATG
>JAOXSC010000165.1 GCA_025800215.1 Marinibacterium sp. | reverse complement strand
GCAAATATGACATCGACGGTAACAAGCCGAACCCGCGCCTGGTGTGAGCGGCGGACAGGAGGATTTTGACATGACACTTGACGTGACAGTGCCCGACATCGGCGATTTCAACGATGTCCCGGTGATCGGCATCCTGGTGGCGGTGGGCGATGTGGTGGCCGCCGAAGACCCGCTGATCGAGCTGGAAAGCGACAAGGCCACGATGGAGGTGCCGTCGCCTGCGGCCGGCACCGTAACCGAAATCAAGGTGGCCGAAGGCGACACCGTGTCCGAAGGCAGCCTGATTCTGGTCCTGGAGGCTGCGGACGGGGCTGCGGTTTCGACGGGCATCGAGCCCGCCTCGCCCGCGGCCGCTGACGCGGCATCCGCCCCGGTATCGGGCGCCACTGCTGCTGTATCGGCACCGGTGGCGGTGACGGATGCGGGGTTTGGCCGGGCGCATGCATCGCCGTCGGTGCGGGCCTTTGCGCGCACGCTGGACATTGATCTGGGCCAGGTCAACGGCACCGGGCGCAAGGGGCGCATTCTGCGCGAGGATGTGATGAAGGCCTTCAAGGCCACATCGGTGCCCGCCCAATCGGCCGGGTCCGCACAGGGGGGCATGGGCATTCCGCCAATCCCGGCGGTGGATTTTTCCAAATTCGGCCCCGTAGAAGATATTGAGATGCCGCGCATCAAGAAACTGTCGGGACCTGCGCTGCATCGCAGCTGGCTGAACATCCCGCATGTGACCCACAACGAAGAGGCCGACATCACCGATCTGGACCTCTATCGGCGCGAGCTCGATGCGATGGCCAAGGAGGACGGGTATCGCGTCACGCTGCTGAGCTTTGTGATCAAGGCCTGTGTGTCGGCGCTCAAATCCCATTGGGAGGTCAACGCCTCGATCCATCCCGATGGCGACAAGCTGATCCGCAAGGGATATTACCACATCGGCTTTGCCGCCGACACGCCCAATGGGCTGGTGGTGCCGGTGATCCGCGACGCCGACCGCAAGGGGATTGTCGAGATTTCCAAAGAGCTGGGCGCGCTGAGCGCCCGCGCCCGCGACGGCAAGCTGAAGGGCGATGACATGTCGGGGGCCAGTTTTACGATTTCATCCCTTGGGGGGATTGGCGGGACCAGCTTTACCCCCATCGTGAACGCGCCCGAGGTGGCGATCCTGGGCCTGACCCGGTCGAAGGTGGCGCCGGTCTGGGATCGCGCGAGCGAGAGCTTTCAGCCCCGGCTGATGCAGCCCCTGAGCCTGTCTTATGATCACCGCGCCATTGACGGCGCGCTGGCGGCGCGGTTCTGCGCCACGTTGAAACATCTGCTCGGCGATGTGCGCCGGCTGATGCTGTAAGGGGGGCCGGCAGATGGATGTCAAAGTACCCGATATCGGTGATTTTGCAGATGTGCCGGTCATCGGCATTCTGGTGGCCGTGGGCGATGTGGTCGCGGCCGAAGATCCGCTGATCGAGCTGGAAAGCGACAAGGCCACGATGGAGGTGCCATCGCCTGCGGCCGGCACCGTGGCCGAGATCAAGGTTTCGGAAGGTGACCGCGTCTCGGAAGGCAGCGTCATTGTGGTGCTCGACGGGGCTGCGGCTTCGGCGGGCATCGAGCCCGCAGAACCCGCGGCTGCCGACACGGCAGCATCCCCCGCCCCGGCGGCGCAGGGCGCGGGTGATCTGCATGCCGAGGTGGTGGTTCTGGGCTCGGGCCCCGGCGGCTATACGGCGGCCTTTCGCGCCGCCGATCTGGGCAAATCGGTCATCCTGATCGAAAAGGATCCGTATCTGGGCGGCGTGTGCCTGAATGTGGGCTGTATCCCGTCCAAGGCCCTGCTGCATGCCGCCAAGGTCATCACCGAGACCCAAGAGATGGCCGATCACGGCATCCGCTTTGGCGCCCCGCAGGTCGATCTGGATCAGCTGCGGGACTGGAAAGACGGTGTCATCGACCAGCTGACCGGGGGCCTGGGCGCGCTGGCCAAGGCCCGCAAGGTGCGCATTGTCGAAGGCTACGGCACCTTTTCGGGCCCCAACATGATCACGGTCGACGGCGATGGCGGACCCACCCGCGTCAGCTTTGACCAGTGCATCATCGCGGCGGGATCCGAGCCGGTGAGCCTGCCCTTTCTGCCCGACAACGATCCGCGCGTCATCGACAGCACCGGCGCGCTGGAATTGCAGGACATCCCTGCGCGCATGCTGATCCTGGGCGGTGGCATCATCGGGCTGGAAATGGCCTGCGTCTATGATGCGCTTGGCAGCCGGATCACCGTGGTCGAGCTGATGGATCAGATCATTCCGGGTGCCGACAAGGACATTGTCAAACCGCTGCACAAGCGCATCGAAGGGCGCTATGACGCGATCCTGCTGAAGACCAAGGTGACGGCGGTGGTGGCGGGGCCCGACGGGCTGACGGTCACCTTCGAAGATGCGTCCGGCGCCACCCGGGACGAGGTCTTTGACAAGGTTCTGGTCGCCGTGGGCCGCCGCCCCAACGGGCACCGTATCGGCGCCGACAAGGCCGGTGTCGCGGTGGACGAACGCGGCTTCATCGCGGTGGATGCCCAGCAACGCACCGGCCAGCCGCATATCTTTGCCATCGGCGACGTGGTCGGCCAGCCCATGCTGGCGCACAAGGCCGTGCACGAAGGCAAGGTGGCCGCCGAAGCCGCCGCCGGGCACAAGCGCTTTTTCGATGCCCGCGTGATCCCGTCGGTGGCCTATACCGATCCCGAAATCGCCTGGGTCGGGCTGACCGAAACCGACGCCAAGGCGAAAGGTCTCAAGATCGGCAAGGGTGTGTTCCCCTGGGCCGCATCGGGGCGGTCGCTGTCGAACGGGCGCTCGGAAGGGGTGACCAAGCTGATCTTCGACCCCGAAGATGACCGCGTGCTGGGCGCTGCCATCGTGGGCACCAATGCGGGCGATCTGATTGCCGAGGTTGCGCTGGCCATCGAAATGGGCGCCGATGCGGTGGATCTGGGCCATACCATCCACCCCCACCCGACCCTGTCGGAAACGGTGAACTTCGCCGCCGAAATGTTCGAAGGCACGATCACCGATCTGATCCCGCCGAAAAAGCGGCCCTCGTGACCCGCCCCCCGGCCCGGAGCCAATCGCACCGGACCGGGGGCACCCGTTCAGGTCAGCAGCGCTTGACGGCCGGTATCGGTGCGCCGGCGCGTGGGCATCGCACCGGCATCGCGCCCGTCAAGGGTCAGCGCCAGATCGGCATAGAACCCGTCATTTTCGAACCACCAGATATGTGACCCATCCGGCGTGCGATCCCCGATTGGAACATCGCGGTCATATTGTTCGTTGCAATAGACATCGACCTGCTCGGGCAGATCGCGATCCGGCAGACCGACACGCCCGGCCCGGTCGGCCTTGGGGTGGATGACGCGGTGCGAAAACTCCAGCACCTGATCACGGCTGCTGAAGTAGTTGGTGAACCGCGCGCTGCGATGGCGCATCACGACACCCCCAAGGGCACCCTGCCCCAACGCGCGCGCATCGACATCGGCTGAGGCAAACATCACCTGATCGACCGACCAGTTTTCGGATGACTGATCATCGGCAAAATCACACAAGGCGCGCATCACCACAAAGCCCCCCATGGAATGGGCCAGCACATGCACCCTTGGCCGCGGGTCAAGCTCAAGCAGCGGCAGGATCCCGTCGCCCACCAGATGCGGGGCCACGCGCCTTGCATCGGTGCGGTCGGCGCCATAAGACCTCAGGTCGCCATCGCTGGGCCAGTCAAAGCCGACAAGGGCCCCGTCATATCCGTTGCTGCGCAGTCCGTCCCGGATCAGGGCGAGCCGGTCGAGCATATCCCCTTGCGATGTGTTGTACCCGTGCACAAAGATCAGCACATCGCGATCGCCGCCATCCGCCTGCACCTGCCGCAGCCAATCGTCTTGTCCGATCAACTGATGACTGCGCGCCCCGCCTCCTGCTGGCGGATCGCTGATCGCCACATAGCGTGTCGTGCTGGCGGGGTTCTTGGTGAATCTCTTGGTCGACGCGTCATAGGCGCGGCGCGACAGGAACAGCGGCATCGGTTATCCTCCCTCGGGGTCCGTCGGGGTACTGTGCCATGGATGCGGCAATGCCCAAAGGGATCAGGTCACATGGCACGCTGTCATCGCCTGCGCAGGGCAGCTGCGTTACACGCACCCCATGGGATATGATGCCTACATCCTGTGCACCGCGCCCCGCAGCGGCAGCACTTTGCTATGCGATCTGCTCGGGCGCAGCGGCGTGGCGGGTGCGCCGGGCTCGCATTTCCACCGCCCGTCGCTGGCGGACTGGGCGCGCGCCCATGGCGTCCGGCTTGACCCTGCCGAACCCGAACGGGACGCGCTGACCCGCGTGGTCGAGGCCGCAATCGCCACCGGACGCGGGGACAGCGACCTGTTCGGCCTGCGTCTGCAGCGGCAGAGTTTCGATTTCTTCACCCGCCAGCTTGCGATCCTGCACCCCGAAGCGGACGGTGATCTGGCGCGCATCACCGCGCGGTTCGGGCGCTGCCTGTTCATCCACCTGACCCGAGCCGACAAGGTGGCGCAGGCGGTGTCCTATGTGATGGCCGAACAGACCGGCCTGTGGCACCGCGCCCCCGACGGGAACGAGATCGAGCGCATCAGCCCCCCGGCCGACCCGCAGTATGATCCCGACGCCCTGCGCCGTCAGGTCGATCTGTTCCGATCCCATGACCGCGCCTGGCAGGGCTGGTTCAGGGCCGAAGGCATCACGCCGCTGGTGTTACGCTATGAGGATCTGGCCGCCGCCCCCCAACAGGCACTGGCCCGCTGCCTGAGCGCGCTGCAGCTGGATCCGCGCATCGCGCCCTTGATCCAGCCGGGCGTGGCAAGGCTGGCCGATGCCACCAATCAGATCTGGTGCGACCGTTTTCGCGCGGATGTCCCGGATCTGGAATGACCGCTGCATCGGTACCCGCGAACGCCATCACGCCGGAGCGCTGAACCGCGTCTGAGCCCACAGCGCCAGCTCATCCACAAACACCCGCACCTTTCCGGGCAGAAAGCGCCCGCTGGGATAAACCGCGTTGATCGGCGTTGCGGGCGGATCCAGCGGCGCCCCCGGCAACACCGGACACAACCGACCCGCATCAAGGTCCTCGCCCAGCATCCAGACCGGCAGCATGGCCACGCCCACCCCGGATCGTGCGGCGTCACGCAGCAGAACCAGACTGGCCGCCTGAACCGGCCCCGCGACCGGAACCTCGACACCTTCTTGGCCGACCCGGAACCGCCACACGGTGCGTTCATGACCCACCCGGAAGGACAGGCATGGCAGATCCTGCAGATCCTGGGGCCGCTGAGGCGTGCCATGGCTGCGCAGAAAGTCGGGGCTGGCCACCAGCATGGACCGGCTCATGATCAGACGCCGCGCGATCAGCGACGAACTGTCCAGATGCCCCACCCGCACCGCGACGTCGATGCCCCGGCCGATCAGATCCTCCATCCGTGCCGAGGTGTGCAGCTGAACCCGCAGCGCAGGATAGCGGGCCAGAAACCCCGGCAGCATCGGCGACAGCAGCGCATGGGCCAGATCCGCTTCGGCGGTGATCCGCAGCACGCCCGACGGTTCATCCCCCAGCTGCGCCACCGCCCGTCGCGCGGCATCAGTATCTTCGATGATCTGACGGGCATGACGCAGATAGATCTCACCAGCCTCGGTCAGGGCCTGCTGGCGGGTCGTGCGCTGCAGCAGCCGCGCGCCCAGACTGTCTTCGAGCCGCGACATTTGCCGCGAAATCGCGGATGGCGTCGTGCCCGTGGCACGGGCGACCGCCGAAAAGCTTTCCTTGTCGACCACCTGCACGAACAGGCGCAGCAGCGTCAGGTCATCCATTTGTTCCGATCCTGCACATATGATGTTCTATCGTCTCGACTTATCACGAGGTCCGCACAGATCATATAGGTCCCACAAGGCGAGATGCCGCAGTGGCACCGCCAGACCCATATGACCGAAAGCGAGACAAACATGCGTCAGATTATCCTTGTCACCGGAGCCTCCAGCGGATTTGGGCGGCTGATCTGTGAAACCCTGGCCAGCAGCGGCCACACCGTCTTTGCCACCATGCGCGAGACCGCCGGAAAAAACCGCGATCACGCCCGCGCCCTGCGCGCGCGCGGCCTGCATGTGCTGGATCTGGACGTCACCGATGGGGCCTCGGTCGACGCGGCCGTGGCGCGCATCGTCGAACGCCATGGTCGGATTGATGTGCTGGTCAACAATGCCGGCATCGCATCGGCGGGTGTGTCCGAAGCGTTTTCGGATCAGCAGGTGGCCGACCTTCTGGATGTGAACGTGGTGGGCGTTCATCGGGTGACCCGTGCGGTCCTGCCGGTCATGCGGCCGCAGAAAACGGGGCTTGTGATCAATATCGGCTCGATCCTGGGCCGCGTCACCTTTCCGTTCTTCGGCATCTACGGTGCCAGCAAATTCGCCGTCGAAGCCATGACCGACAGCTATCGCTATGAGCTGTCGCAGATCGGCATTGACGTCTGCCTGGTGCAGCCCGGCGCCTATCCGACCCAGATGTATGCAAGTGCGGCCCACCCGCAGGATCAGCGCCGCGTCGATGCCTATCGCGAGATCGGCCAGATCCCGGCGGCGATGTTCGAACAGTTTTCGCAGATGCTGTCGGGGACGCAGGCGCCGAACCCGCAGGAGATCGCAGACGCGGTGCTGGATCTGGTGTCGCATGCCCCGGGCCAGCGACCGGCCAGGGTTGTCGTGGGCAACGGCTTTGGCGCGGATCAGGTCAACCGGATGACAGCCCCGGTGCAGGCCGAAACGGTGGCCGCACTTGGCCTTGATCACCTGTCACACCCCGTGACCACCTGATCCCGCCCCCCCATGGCGCCACAGTGCCATGGGGGATTTTGGGTGGGCATGTCCTGTCGTCACAAGGCCCGGCAATCGCCCCCGATCGCCAATGCGAACAGGCAAAGCAACGCTGGGCAGAAGCCCCGTGAAAGACCGAACAAAACTGAATTATGGCGGAGAGACAGGGATTCGAACCCTGGAGACGGTTTCCCGCCTACACACTTTCCAGGCGTGCGCCTTCGACCACTCGGCCACCTCTCCGTGTCGCGCATGTTTGCCGGATCAGGGCGGCCAATGCAAGGGCGGTTTTTGCCGAAAATGCAGGGATTTCACCCCGCAAGATGCACATAGACGCGGCGGTTTTCGCGGCCCTTCTTTTCGACCTTGCCAAGGCGCAGCGGACCGATCTGAGATGTCTGCGCCACATGGGTGCCGCCGCAGGGTTGAAGGTCGACCTGATCGGGCCCTGCGCCGATGCGCACCAGCCGCACCCGGCCCGTGCCGCGGGGGGGTGCGACCGACATGGTCTTGACCAGATCGGGGCGCGCATCAAGATCGGCGTCGCTGATCCAGTCCTGGGTCACCGCCAGATCACGCGCCACCAGCGCGTTCAGTGCGGCTTCGATTGCCGCCTTGTCCTGCGGCGCCTCGGGCATGTTGAAATCCAGCCGCCCCTTTTCGGCCCCGATCGCCCCGCCGCTGACCGGCAGCGGGATCACCACCGACAGCAGATGCAGCGCGGTGTGCACGCGCATATGCCCCCATCGCGCATCCCAGTCGATCTCTTGCATGACCTCGGCGCCCACGGGCGGCAGGGCCTGCGCGCCATCGGCGGGCACAAGACGGGCGCCGCCGTCGTGCTTTTGCGTGGTGGCGATGTCGATCCGCCCGCCATCCCATGTCAGCTGCCCCACATCGCCCGGCTGGCCACCCCCCGTGGGATAGAACAGCGGCTGGTCAAGCGTGATCCCGCCCCCATCCGCCGCCGTCACGCGCGCCGATGCGCGGGTCAGATAGGGATCCGAGAGGTAGAGGGGCAGATCGGTGCTCATGCAGAGGGCTCCGGTTTGGACGCGTTGGTCTGGGTCAGCGCCTCGGGGTTGCGCAGCCAGATGTCGCGTTGGGCAAAGGGAATTTCGATCCCGGCTTCGGCAAAGCGGCGGGCGATTTCGTGGTTCATGTCGGTGCGCACCGTCAGGATCCAGTTCACGTCGCGCAGAATGGCGCGGATTTCAAAGTCGAGCGCGTCAGCACCAAACCCCTGGAACACGATCGACGGCGGCGGCGAGGCAAGCACCATGGGATGTGCTTCGGCGATGTCGCGCAGGATCGCTTCGACCTTGCGGGTATCGGTGCCATAGGCCACGCCCACGGGCAGGATCAGCCGCCCCACCGTATCGCCACGGGTATAGTTCGTCACCGTGCCGGAAATGAAGTCGGCATTGGGCACAATCACATCCGTCCGGTCGAAGGTTTCGATCCGGGTCGAGCGCACCGAGATGTTGCGCACATAGCCCATCTGCCCGTTGACCTCGATCCAGTCGCCTTCGGAAATCGGGCGCTCGACCAGCAGGATCACGCCGCTGATAAAGTTCTGCACGATGGTCTGCAGGCCAAAACCGATCCCCACCGACAGCGCACCGGCCACAAGTGCGATCGACGACAGGTTGATCCCCGCCGATGAAATCGCCGCAATCGCCGCCAGAAAGATCCCGATATAGCCGATCCCCGAAATCACCGCCTTCTGCCCGCCCGGATCCAGCTTGGTGCGCGGCAACAGGCTGTTGCCAAGCGCCCCCTGCAGGGCCCGTGTCGCGGCATAGCCGATGGCAAAGACGAAGATGAACATCAGGAATTCGCGCGCCGACACCTGCGTGCCACCAATGCTGACCCCTTCCATGGCGCGCGCCCAAAGCTCGCTCAGATCAGCGGGGCGCACGCCCCAGATCAGCGCAAAGAGCGGCAGTGCCAGGATCGCCAGCACAAAGCCCACCAGCGCGGTGACGAGCGATTCTGACGCGGCCTCGCCCTTGCCGCTGATCAGGCCATAGATGTCGCTGGCCAGCCCTTCGAGGATCAGGATCAGCGAAAACAGCACCAGCGTGTAAAGCGCGGGAAAGATCAGCGCTTCGGCAAGGGGCACATAGCCAAGCGCGCCCAGAACAGGCGCCGCGATCCCGATCACCAGGCCCATGAGCCCCATGGCCGCAGAAAACCGCAACAGCCCCGAGCGGCCAAGTTCGATGGACGCGGCCGCATCATCGCCGCGCGCGCCCTGGGCCAGGCTGCGCATGCGCAGCAGCACCGCGCCGCCGAGCAAGATGATCGGAAACCCGAGCGCGGCTTCGGTTGCGGGCGACAGACGATCAAGATGGACAATCGTCTGCTTGGTGTCGAACAGAACCAGCACGATTGACGTCAGCAGGAAATTGAACCGCATCGCCGCGCGGCGCGGCGGTGACATGGGAATGATCGACGGCGCGTCGGTCTTGGGATAGATCCGTCCGGCCAGCCACACCAGCAACAGGATCTGCGCGCCCCAGACCGGAAGACGTTCCAGCAGGAATTCCCCGCGCAGCCCGATGAGGCCGGTGGCGCGGATGGCGCTTTCGAGAACCGCAAAACCCGCCACCTGCAGCGCTACGCCGCTGAGCGACACGAAGAATGACAGCACCCGCCCGGTTCCAAGGTTCAGCCGGACCTGAATGGCATCCCCCACCCGTCGCATCAGCTTGCGCCCCAGCACGATCAGCACCACCGCCGCCAGCAGCAAACCCGCCACCTGAGGGAGCTCATAGCGCAGCACCCCGCTGGCGCGCGCATCGCCAAAGGCATTGCCGGTCTCGTAGTCAAGCGCCCAGAAGAGGTCTATCGCCTCTCCCGATGCGGTTTCCCAGTTTGCCGGGTTCAGCGGCGATGGCAGCCGCTCCATCAGTTCCTGCGCCTGACGGTCCCGGATCGTCCGGTCGATTTCGGTGATCAGCCCGTTGGCGCGGTTGAACGCCTCTTGGGCGACCACGACCGGCACGCGGAAATGATTGAGCTGCACTTCAAGGTTCGCGCGCAGGGCTGCGACCTCTTCGGGTTCGGTCTGCCCGGCCTCGGGCGCGGGGCCAAGGGCTTCGATCTGCGAATTGACGGTGGCGATGCGCACCGAATTGACGTCGCGCGCCTCAAGGAAATCCTGACGGTAAATCACAAGCTGGCGGCGCAGCTCTTCCAGCGCCGCGGTCGAGGCGCGATCTTCGTCGATCACCTCTTCCGCGCGTTCGGCGTCGTCCAGCCAGTCCTGATAATAGGCGCGCTGCGCTTCGTTCATCTGCGCCAGCGCCGCGCCCACCCACAGGCAGATCAGAACGACAAAGGCCCCGGCACATGCCAGGGCCCGCGATGTCATACCCCGGATGGCCATCAGTTGTCGGCGAAGACGCCGGGGATGCTGGCCGGACCGCGGGTCATCCAGTCGGGCACCGGAAGCTCTTTTTCGCGCAGGAAATCGGGGTTGAACAGCTTGGACTGATAGCGCGTGCCATAGTCGCACAGGATCGTCACGATGGTATGGCCCGGCCCCAGATCCCGCGCCATGCGCACCGCACCGGCGATGTTGATCGCCGACGATCCGCCCAGAACCAGACCTTCTTCGCGCAGCAGGTCAAAGATATAGGGCAGCGCTTCGGTATCGGTGATCTGATAGGACATGTCGGGCGTGAACCCTTCGAGGTTCTTGGTGATGCGCACCTGCCCGATGCCTTCGGCGATGGATCCGCCTTCCATGGCGATTTCACCGGTGGTGTAGTAGGAATAGAGTCCCGCCCCCATCGGATCGGCCAGCGCCACCTTGACGCCCTTGGGCTGCAGCACCTGAGCCACGCCCGCCAGCGTCCCGCCCGAGCCCACCGCACAGGTAAAGCCGTCCACCTTGCCGCCGGTCTGTTCCCAGATCTCGGGGCCGGTGGTTTCCACATGGGCCAGCCGGTTGGCGACATTGTCGAACTGGTTGGCCCAGATCGCGCCATTGGGTTCGGTCTTGTTCAGTTCCGCCGCCAGCCGTTCGGAATAGCGCACGAAGTTGTTGGGGTTGCGATAGGGCGCTGCGGGCACCTGCACCAGCTCGGCCCCGGCCAGACGCAGCATGTCCTTTTTTTCTTCGGACTGGGTTTCGGGGATGACGATCACCGTCTTGAACCCCATGGACGCGCCCACCAGTGCCAGACCGATCCCGGTATTGCCGGCCGTGCCTTCGACGATGGTGCCACCGGGGCGCAAGGCGCCCGATTTCACCGCTTCGTTGATGATATAAAGCGCGGCACGGTCCTTGACCGACTGGCCGGGGTTCATGAACTCGGCCTTGCCGAGGATCTCGCAGCCGGTCTCTTCGCTCAGGCGGCGCAGACGGATGAGAGGGGTGTTGCCGACCGCTTCGGCGAGATCGCGGGCAATGCGCATGGTCTATCCTGCTCAGCTTAACTGTCGATATGATGTAGCGCCCGTCCGGGCCAAGCTCAACCCGTGGCCTGCACCGTCGCGGCCCGAAGCCGATCACGATGGCGCGCCAGCCAGTTTGCGGCCAGCACCAGCGGCGCGTTCACGGCCGCCATCCGGTCCACCAGATCCATCAGCGCATCAAAGCTGAAGATATGGGTGCGGATGTCTTCGCCTTCCTGCGCCAGACCAAACCCGCTGCCGCCGGTTTCGGGCAGATCGGCAAGGCCGAGGAAGATATAGTAATATTCGCTTGTACAACTGGGGGACGGGTAGACCTGCGCGATCTCTTCGATGCCGTGCAGGGTCAATCCCGCCTCTTCCAGCGCTTCGCGCTGCGCGGCCTCTTGCGGGGTTTCGCCGGGATCAATGCGCCCGGCCACCGGTTCCAGCTGCCAGATCGCCCGGTCGCCCCGCCCCAGCGGCCCCGCGCGCATCTGTTCGACCAGCAGCACCCGGTCCGTCACCGGGTCATAGGGCAACAGGATCGCAGCATCCTGCAGCATGAACACCGTGCGCTCTTCGACCCCCGACAGGCTGCCGTCAAAGCGTTGAAAGACCAGATCGTATTCATCCAGCGCAAAGAAATTCGCATAGGCGCGGCGGCGCGCGCGGATGTCGATGCGCCCGGCAGCGGTGTCTTGGGGCAGCCAGGCGTGATTGCCCTGCCCCGCGCGCAACCGCGATGACGCGCGGGTGCGGATCATGGATGACATGGCCGCGACCTGTTCGGGGCTGCGGGTGCCGAAATATTCCATTTCTTCCTGCGCAGCTGTGGTGGCCAGCGCGGCGTGATCGCGCAGCCAATCATCAAGGCGCCAGGCGTCATGCCCCGAATGTCCGGTATAGATCACCGCCGCCACAGCGCCCTGATCGGTGTCGATCTCGGCCTGTCGCGGCACCTGCCCGCGCAGCGCGGCATAGAAATCCAGCCGCGCGCGCTCGGTGTCGCTGAGATCATGCAGCACCAGACCGTCAAGCATGTTGCCCGGCTTCAGCACGATCCCGGCCGGCCCATCCGCCGGACCGGTCGCCTGATGGTCATGCAACCGGCCTGCGCAAGCGCGTTCGCCATCGCCCAGAACCAGCCGCCGCAGTGGCGCGTGCCGCAACGTGCCAAAGACAAAAACGCTTTGCATGATCAACCTCTTGCCTGCCCGGATCGCTGCTGCGCGCCCTGCGATGCTCAGGCCGGACGGCGCAGGGTGATCTGTGTCACGTCGCAAATGGCGCTGTCAAAGGAAGACGCGCAGGAGGTGAGGTAAAAGTTCCACATCCGCCGGAACCGGTCGTCAAAGCCCAGGCGCGAAATCTCGTCCCAGCGGGCGTTGAAGGTTTCGTGCCAGCGGCGCAGCGTCTGATCATAGCTTTTGCCGAATTCGATCGAGCGTACGACATCAAGGCCCGCGCGCTCGACTTCTGCGCGCAGCACGCTGGGGGATGGCAGCATACCGCCCGGAAAGATGTATTTCTGGATGAAATCGACGCCGCGCTTGTAGATCTCCCAGCGTTGATCGGCCACGGTGATGATCTGCAACGTCGCCGCCGCACCGGGTTTGAGCCGCTCGCGCACTGTGTCGAAATAGACCGGCCAGTATTTTTCACCGACCGCTTCGAACATCTCGATCGAGGCGATGCCATCATAGTGGCCCTGCTCGTCCCGGTAGTCCTGAAGCTTCAGTTCAACTTGATCAGAAAGACCTGCCTTTTCAATGCGCTGCTGCGCAAAGTTGAACTGTTCCTGACTGATGGTCAGGCCGGTCACCTTCATACCGCGCTGCCCGGCGGCATATTCGGCGAACCCGCCCCAGCCGCAGCCGATTTCCAGGATGTGATCGCCCGGCTGCGCGCCCATCTGGTCGATGATGCTTTTGTATTTTGCGGTCTGAGCCTTTTCGGTGCTTTCCTGCCCGGTCTCGAACAGCGCGCTGGAATAGGTCATCGTGTCATCCAGCCACAGCCGGTAGAAATCATTGCCCAGATCATAGTGATGGGCGATGTTCTTGCGCGCCTGCGCCTTGTGATTGCGCTGCATCCAGAAGCGGAACTTTTCAAAGGCGCGCACCAGCGCAAAGCCCGGAAACCCGTCATAGACCACTTCGTTGCCGTCATGGATGAAATCCATGAAAGCCTGCAGGTCGGGCGTGCTCCAGCCGCCGTCAAGATAGGCATCGCTAAAGCCCAGATCGCCTTCGCGCAGCAGCCGCGCAAACAGATCGGGATCATGCACATGCAGCTCGGCCACCGCGCCGGGCGCCGGGCCTTCGGCGCGAAACACCCGGCCATCGGGCAGGTGAATGTCGATACGCCCTTTGCCCAGACCATCGGTCATCTTGAACACCTGCGCAAAGTACCGTGGCAGGTTGGTTTGCCCTTCTGTTGTCGTCAGGATCATCCGCTTTCCCCTCTTGCGGTCATCAACAGGCTAAGTAGCAACAGGCGTTGCGTCCAGCCCCGTGTGACCGGTCTGTCCCTGTTTCCAGGCCTCATAGGCCGCCAAGGCGCGTTTGCGCCCCATATCCGGGCTGATCACCGGCACCGGATAGAGATCCCGGTGGCTCAGCCCCCAACTGCGTGGAATGGCATCGAAATAGCTCAGCGCGCTTTGCGGCGGCTGGCGCTGCCCTTCGGCGATCCAGGCCCGCACATAGCGCTGATCGGGATCGAATTTGTCGCGTTGGGTGACCGGGTTGAACACCCGGAAATAGGGCGCGGCATCCGGCCCGCAGCCCGCCACCCATTGCCAGCCCATGGCATTGGCCGCCGGATCCCAGTCGGTCAGGCAGTCGGCAAACCAGGCCATGCCGATGCGCCAATCCGTCAACAGGTGCTTGGTCAGATAGCTGGCCACGATCATGCGCGCGCGGTTGTGCATGCGCCCTGTGACATACATTTCGCGCATCGCCGCATCCACAAAGGGAATGCCCGTGCGCCCCTGTTTCCAGGCCACAACCTCGGGCGCGTCGGGGTCGGTGGCCCAGCCAAAGCCCGCCCAGCCGTCTTTCCAGTTGTCCTGCAGGATATGCGGGGTGTGGTGCATCAGGTGATAAGCAAATTCGCGCCAGACCAGTTCTTTCTGGAAATGCTCTGCGCCTGCGCTGCCGGCCTCAAGCGCGCGCGCGCCAGCCGCCCAGACCCGGTGCGGGCTGATTTCGCCATAGGTGAGGTTTTCCGACAGGCCCGAACAGGCATCAAGCGCGGGGCTGTCGCGGTCACTCCGATAACGCGCGATGGCGGTGTCGACAAAGCGATCCAGCCGCGCCTGCGCCGCCGCTTCGCCCACCACCGCATGGGCCGCCACCACTGCAGCGCCGCAGTTCATCGCGGCATCCAGCCGCCAGTTGCCCAGATCGTCGGATGCGGGCCAGTGCGCGGGCGCGGGCAGATGTGCAGGCGCAGGGATCAGCGCGTCGACATCGCGCCCCCGCACCGCCTTCCAGAAGGGGGAATAGACCTTGTAGATCCCGCCTGCCTTGTTGCTGACGTCCCAGGGTTCGAACAGCAGATGCCCGCGAAAGGATCGCGCCGCGATGCCATCCGCCTTCAACGCGGCCTTGACCTGTGTATCGCGGGCAATCGACGCGGGATCATAGGCGCGCGACCAATGCACCGCCTGCGCCCCGGTTTCGGCGATCAGGTCGCGCAGACAATCCAGCGCCGGGCCCCGGCGCAGGATCAGGCGGCTGCCGCGCGCCTGCAGATCACGGGCCAGCGCGCCAATGCTCAGCCCCAGCCGGAACAGCGCCGCCGCGCCAATGCCTTCGGTTTCGGGATCGAGCACGAAGACAGGCAGCACCGGTTGGCCTGTGGCACAGGCCGCCATAAGCGCCTGATGATCGGCCAGCCGCAGGTCGCGGCGGAACCAGATCAGAACAGGTGGCTGGGTGGTGGTCATGGATCCCCTCGGGTGAATTTCAAAGGGATACGTACCAGCCAGGCAACTGGATTAAAGAACATCCTCCAAGACGTTCAAAAGATGGTCGATTTCTTCGCGCGTCGTATAATGAACGAAACTCAGCCGCAGCACGCCACGATCGGGGGCCACGCCCATCGCATCAAGCGCGCGCAGCGCATAGAAATCGCCGCCCCCCGCCATGATGCCATGCGCCGCCAGATCGGCCGCAACCTCTTCGCCCGGACGGTTCAGCGCCAGCGCCACCGTGGGCGCGCGCGCCTCGGCCCGGTCAGGCCCCAAAAGACGCACCGCATTGCGCCCCTTCACCGCATCCAGCAGCGGCTGCAGCAGCGTCACCTCATGCGCGCGCATCAGGTCATGCACCGCCTGCCCGCGCCCCTTGGCATCGGCTGCGGCGTCAAAGTGATGGGCATAAAGCGCATCCAGATAATCGGCCATGCCCGCGCTGGCCGCCACCTGCGCATGGTCGGGCCCCGCGGGCGTGAACCGTTTATAAAGGCTCTCTGCGTTGAAATAATGCCCCTGATTGGGCAGCAATTCACCAAGGCCCTGCCGGATCACCATGATGCCCTGATGCGGCCCATAGGTCTTGTAGGCCGAAAACAGATAGATGTCGGCCCCCAGATCGCCCACATCGGGCAGCCCGTGCGGGGCATAGGACACGCCGTCGACGCACACAAAAGCACCCGCCGCATGGGCCATGGCGGTGATGTCGGCCACCGGGTTGATCTCGCCCACCACGTTCGAGCAATGCGGGAAACAGACCAGCCGCACCTTTTCATCCAGCAGCCGCGCCAGCGCCTTGGGATCAAGGCGCCCGGTCTGCGGGTTGATCGCCCATTCGCGCACCTCGATCCCGTCTTCGGTAAGGCGCCGCCAGGGGCCTGAATTGGCCTCGTGATCCTGATTGGTGACAATGATCGCCTCGCCCGGCGACAGGAATTTGCGGAAAGCCTGCGCCAGAACATAGGTGTTCTGCGTGGTCGACGGGCCAAAGGACAGCTCGTCGCTGTTCACCCCCATGATCGCGGCCAGACGGCTGCGCGCCTCGTCCATTTCCGCACCACCCAGCTGGCTGGCGGCATAGGGCGCATAGGGCTGGACCTTGCGCTGGTGGTAAAAGCGCGTCAGCCGGTCGATCACAGGCTGACAGGTATAGGATCCGCCCGCATTTTCAAAAAACCCCTGCCCAGCCAGCGCCGGTTCGGCAAAGGCCGGAAACTGCGCGCGAACAAAATCCACATCCAAAACGGCCCCGGCCATCCTGCACCCCCATTGTTGATGGTCCCGGCAGGCCCCCAATCCGCGCCGCCGGGCGGCGTCATGATTGGGCCGATTTGCGCGCGGGTTCAAGCGGCTTTTCGCCGACCCCGCGCGCAAGCCCATCAGGGGGGGATGTCAGAAGCTCATGCGCGTATCGGCGCTGCGGATCGCGGCGGCCATCTCGCCCGGTTTGGCCACGCCAACGCCGTCGATCAGAACCTCGGGCCCGTCACCCCGTCCGGGCAGGTAGATTGCGCAGACCTCGACCTTGGCGCCGGGCAGGCCCATGATCTTGGTCATCAGCGCCTGCGGGCTGACATCCTTGGGCGGCTGGCCGGTGGTGGCCGATGCCGGCGCGTCCCGAAGCGCCAGATCGCCTGCCGGGCCACAGAGCAGCACATGCGGTGACGCCCCCTGCTGGGCCGCATTCAGCGTCAGCACCATGGCCATAAGCTGGGTCTGCGCTTCGGGCGCGGTCAGGATGGTGACAATCGTCTCGTCGGTTTCGGCCTGCAGCGGGGACGCGGCCAGCGTCAGGGCGGTGACAGCAGCGCCCAGGGCGGAACATACGGTTTTCATGGGTTGGACCCTTCTGGTTGATCTCATCGCAAAGCCGTCAAACATATGTCGTAAAAGCAGCTTTGCCGCCCCACCCTAGGCGTGCGCGACCGGGTCCGATTTGATCGAAATCAGATAAATTCAATAATTCGAATAAAAAGGGCGAGCCGCGCGGGCCCGCCCTGTGTCTTTCTGCCAGAGCGCCCGATCAGGCGTTCACGTCGACCACCACGCGGCCGCGCACCTGCCCTTGCAGGATGTCGGCCCCCAGTTTCGGCAGATCCGACAGGGTGGCGGGTTCGATCATGGCGTCCAGCTTGTCCATCGGCAGATCCTGCGCGATGCGCTGCCAGGCGCGCAGACGGTTGTCATAGGGCTGCATTACCGAATCGATGCCCAGCAGGTTGACCCCGCGCAGCAGGAACGGGATCACCGTCGCAGGCAGGCCCGCCCCGCCGGCCAGACCGACCGACGCCACCGATGCGCCATATTTCATCTGTCCCAGCACCCGTGCGAGCATCGCTCCGCCCACCGCGTCGATGCAGCCCGCCCAGGTTTCGCTTTCCAGCGGGCGTTTGACGGTTTCGTTGATCTCTTCGCGCGCCACGATCTGACTGGCGCCGAGCGAGGCCAGATAGTCGGCCGTCTCGGGCCGTCCGGTGACGCCTGCTACCTCGTGCCCCAGATGCGCCAGGATCGCGGTGGCCACCGACCCGACACCGCCTGCGGCGCCTGTCACCAGCACCGGCCCCTGGCCCGGCACCAGCCCGTGATCTTCGAGCGCCATGACAGACAGCATCGCAGTCAGCCCCGCCGTGCCCACCGCCATCGCATGCCGCGTGTCGAGCCCGTCAGGCAGCGGCACCAGCCAATCGGCCCGCACCCGCGCCTTTTGCGCATAGCCGCCCCAATGTGCTTCGCCCACGCGCCACCCGGTCAGCACAACCTTGTCACCGGGTTTGTACCGGTCATCGGACGAGGTTTCGACGGTCCCGGCGAAATCAATCCCCGGCACATGCGGATAGCTGCGCACCAGACCGCCACCCGGCCCGATGCACAACCCGTCCTTGTAGTTCACCGTCGAATAGTCGACCGCCACGGTCACATCCCCGTCGGGCAGGCGATCTTCGGGGATCTGCTGCACCGAGGCGCTGGTTTTGCCGCTGTCTTCGTCCTTTTCGACGATCAGAGCGTTGATCATGTCTTTCTCCTGATCTTGGGGCCATGCCCTTTTCATGGCCCGTTCATTCCTGACCCGCCCCCCGGCACGGGGGACGGGGCGGCGCCACTAGCGCCAGAATTTGTCCTGCACGACGGCCATGCGGGGCCCGTGCTCGGTCTGCAGTTCGATCCGCGTGCCCGGCGTCCAATGGGATTTTTCGACCATGCCGATGGCCACGTTGACCCCGAATTCGGGCGACCACACAGCCGAGGCCACCTGTCCCACCCACCGGCTGCCATCCACCAGGGGCCAGCTTTCGGTGCAGGCGCCAATGTCGCCTTCGATGACAATTGGGCGGATGATCCGGTCGGGCCCATGCGCGGCCTGCTCGGCCAGCGCCGCTTTGCCGATATAGGGTTCGGGCGAATTGCAGAACCGTCCCAGCCCGCATTCATAGGGCGTGTTTTCGCGGCGCATGTCCGACCCAAAGCTCAGCAGGCCGCTTTCGATGCGTTCGATATTGTTGGGACAGCCCGCGCGCACATTCAGGTCAAGCCCCGCGCCAAACAGCGCATTCCACAGCGGCATGCCATAGTCCGCGCCTTCGACATAGATCTCATAGCCCCCCTGCTTGGACCAGCCTGACCGGGCCACGACAAAGTCGCGCCCTTCAAAGGGCAGCCGCTTGTAGCGAAAGAACCGGATCTCGCGCACCGCATCGCCAAAGACGCGCGCCATCAGCTCGTCCGCCTTGGGCCCCTGCACCGCAAGGGGCGACACATCGGGTTCGCCGATCTCGACCTCAAGCCCCAGCGCGGTGGCGATGCCCAGCGCGTATTGCCACAGATCGCCATCGGCCACCGACATCCAGTAATGGTCATCGGCCAGCTTGATGGTGACGGGATCGTTGAGCATCCCGCCGCGCGCATCCACCGTGGGCACGTAATAGCACTGGTCGGCCTCCATCCGATCCATGTCGCGCGGGCTGATCAGCTTCATCAGGCGCAGCGCATCGGGGCCGCGGATTTCCACCTGCCGTTCGCAGGACACATCCCAGACCTGCACATGCCGCTTGAGATGCGCGGCATCCGCTTCGACGCTTTCAAACATGGTCGGCAGCAGCATGTGGTTATAGGCGGTATAGGCCTTGACGCCTGCGGCCTCGACTCCGGGGCTGAACGGGGTTTTGCGCACGCGGCGCGACGGGGTGATCACGGCCATGTCAGGGCACCTCGGGCAGAAAGGGCAGATCGGATACCGGCGCCTTGACGCCGGCTTCGGTGAGCATCTTGTGGACCTGCCCCCGATGATGGGTCTGGTGGTTGAACACATGCACCACCAGCGGCGCGACGGGCTGGGTGAATTCGGCCTCGGCGGCGGCGGAATACCAGGTCAGATCGCCCGCAAGATCCGCGTCCAGAAGCCCGTCGGCCCAGGCCATGATCCGCGCGTCCATCTTGGCGCGGGCGACCTGCCAGTCGCTGCGGCTGGAAAACAGATCGGTGCTGTGATCAATCCCGCCGCCCGGCGGATCACCCGCACCAAAGCGCGACAGCCACATCCCGTCGCCCCACCACAGATGGCAGAGCGTGCCCAGAATGGATCCAAAGAACGCTCCGCGATCCTGGGTCAGCGCCGCGTCGGGCAGCGGGGCCATGCAGTCGGCCAGTTGCTGGTTCTGCCAGCGATTGTAGCGCGCCATGGTCTGCGCATAGGCGGCCGTGATCATGCCCCCGCCCCTTTCCAGTCGATCGGGCAGATCTCGGCCGATTTGCCGCCGAAATCCCAGACCCGGCCATAGTCGCGCACCCTGGATTTCAGCCCGCGTGCCACGATGATGTCGGGCCCCATCCAGTATTTCGAATTGGTGACCATCACCGGGTGATCATCATCCTTGCCGCCCAGCATCTCGATCTCGCCCTGGATCCGGCGCCCGATGGTGATGCGCCGCCGCCGGCCGTCGCGTTCGATCACCACCGGGGCGCGCTCGGCGCCGATGATGTCGGACACCAGCATGGTAAAGAGGCTCGTCGTCCCCCCCGCTTGCCCGCTGAAGATCTGCAAGAGCCCGTTATAGGCCTTGCCGCTGGCGCGCTCGTCCACATAGGCCGCGACCTTCCACTGGCCTTCGCCCATGCGGCCGGGAATATCGACCAGTAGCCCCACATTGAGACCCGACAGGTCTTCTCCTTCGTAGTGGCCGTCATCAATGATGATCCCCATCCAGGCATGGCAATGCCCTTCGGTGGGCGGATGCGCGCCCAGCGAGACCACGCAGGGGCAAAACACATCGCATGAACAGTTCAGGATCAGTTCGCCCTTGATCGCCCAATCCGTAGGGGCGGCCTGCCGGCGCTTGGGATTGGGCATGCGATTGTCGATCCTCTGACTGACCGGCAGCGCATCGGCATCGGGTTTGCGGTTGATGGCCATCTGTGTCCTCCCCATCCTATCCTGCAAAGATGACGGGATAGCCCAGCACCGCCACCCCGGCGGTGATCAGGGCAAACCCCATCGGTTTTGTCACGCGGTGGCCGATCTGCGGCAGCTTTTCGATCACCATGAACAGTGTTGCCAGCCCCATCCAGGCCAGGCTCATCACCCCGCCGACAAAGCCCAATGCCATGAACCCCCAGCAGCAGCCCACGCAGAACGCCCCCAGACCCAAGCCCATGCGCAGCCCGCCGCCAAAGCCGGGTTTCCAGTGGCCCAGAAAATAGCTCATCGGGCTGTGGCAGACGCCGTGGCAGATCTCTTTCGCGCGGGTGAACTGGAAGGCGCCGACCGCCAGCAGCAACAGCCCCGACATCCATGTCTGGCGTGCAATGCCCAGCATGTCGATGACACCACCAAACAGCAGCGCCAGTTGCACCCCCGTTATCAGCGCGGCAAAGCCCAGCCAGACCACCCCATAGCCCAGCACCACCCCCAGCCAGCCCGCGCGCGATGCGCCGACGCTGCTCATCAGGTCTTCGTAGACGCGCAGCGTGGGCACCAGCGTGGGCAGCATCATCGCCGCCATCATCACCGCCCACATCCAGAACAGCGGCCAGAATTCGGCCATGGGCATGCGCATATCCATGCGCGGATCCATCATCCGCATCGCCTGTGCCCCTGCATCAGGCCGCCCGATCAGATCCAGCCCCATCCCCGTGGCCATGGCAAAAAGCCACCACCACGAGATGAGAATACAGGCAAAAAAGCCAAGCCAGAGCGCAGATCGGGCAAAGTGCGGCATGAGGCCTTTCCGTTTGAGGTGAGTCGCGGTAAAACCCTCTCAGGTTTTTAAATGTCTGACAAATGAAAAATCGGAGCCCCGCATGAAGATCGACCCATCGAGCCCCGCAGATCTGTCCGCCCAGATCGCCCAGGCCATCCGGGACGCGATCATCGACGGTGCGCTGATTGTCGACGAACGGCTGCCTTCGGAATCCGAGCTTGCCGATCAGTTCAACGTGTCGCGCCCCACCGTGCGCGAGGCGCTCAAACGGCTGGCCGCACAGTCGCTGATCCGCACCCAGCGGGGCGCGACGGGTGGGGCGTTTGTGCGCCACCTGCGCTATGAAGACGCCTATAGCCAGCAGATCACCACATCGACGCTGCTGCTGTCGATGAACGATGTCAGCTTTGCCACCGCCTGCGAAGCCCGCTTTGCCATGGAGCGCGCCTGTGCCCCCATGGCCGCCGCGCGACGCACGCCCGATCATCTGGCCACCATGCGGGCCGAGATCCTGCGTCAGGGGCAACCCGGCCTGACCGACGAAGCGTTCTGCGCGTCGGATGTGGCATTTCACCGGGCGCTGGTGGACGGGGCCGGCAACCCGGTGCTGTCCTATCAGCTGGCGGGCGCGGTCGAGGCGATGCAGCCACTGATGAACATGATCACCTTTACCGCGCGCTCACGCGAAACCATCATCGAGCTGCACCGCAGTATCGCCGATGCGGTCGACGCGGGCGACAGTTCGGGCGTGGTCGACGGGCTGCACCGGCTTGAGCGTGAAACCCTGACACTGGCCGACAGCGTCTTTGCCGAACGCCAGGCCCGCAGATCGACCCCTTCCAAACCGGACAGCGCGGCCTAGGTTCCGACCCAAAAGACGCAAGAACCGAGACCCAAGATGATCGACACCCTGAACGTTCTGGCCGCCCTGCTGACCGTGGGGTTCGGGCTTTTTGGGTTTCTGGCGCCCCGCTATACGGCCGCCGCGCTGGATCTGGTGCCGTCGGGCAGCACCATGGGCCTGTCCGAGCTGCGCGCATCGGTCGGCGGGCTTTTTGTGGTGGCAGGGATCGCCGCGATCTGGATGGGCAGCGACGCGGGCTATGCCATGCTGGGCTTTGCCTATGCCGGGGCCACGCTGGGGCGGATCGTGTCGCTGGTCATGGATCGCCCGCCGCTGCGCAAACTGGCGGTCTTTGCCGGGATCGAAGCGGCGCTGGCGCTGTGGCTGATCGGCGCCAATCTGGGCCCCGCGATGCCGTGAAAATCGGCGCGCGCAGGCCCATCCCCCTTTGCAATCGCCGCGCGGTCCGATTATATGATCCCTGTTCTTCGGAACTATGGACATAAACGCGCTCGTAATAAACGGATCGGACCCGGGGGCGGTACCCGGCGGCTCCACCAATATCCTTCGTTTGAGGATCCTGGGGCCGAAACAGGATCGACGGACGTCTAAAGGGGTTAGCTTTGTCTCGGCGGGGTGCCACCGTATCGGCCCGAACAGTACAATTGCAAACGACAATCGTGCTCCGGTTGCTCTGGCTGCGTAAGCAGTCCGAAAGACCGAAACTTAAGCCCTTATGCCTAGCCGCGTAAGGCGGGGTCCGCAGGTACCTGGCAACAGAAACCTGCATCTTTCCCCGATGACAGCCCAAGACCTGATGCGATATCGCGTCAAATCTGTCATGCCGCCGGGATTTGTTCATTCTTTCTTCACCGACGCGGGCCACGCTGAGGCAAAACGAACAAGGAATGTCGCCCCGTGTCACACAAGGACATCATCGAACGCTGGTACAGTCAGGTCTGGGTCCAAGGGTGCCTGGATCAGATCGACACCTTTTTCACCCCCGATTTCACGGCAGCTGGCATCGTGCCCGGCCTGCAACTTGGGCCCGGTGACTTCCGCGATCTGGTCGAAACCGTGCGCAGCAAGATCGACCATCTGCAGATCGACCTGCGCGGGATTGTCGAACAGGGCGACTGGATTTCCGCCGTGCTGCTGATCCGCGCCCGCGAACGCCATAGCGGACGGCCCCTGTCCGGCGTCGGGCAGATGGTCGCACGGATCGAAAACGGGCGGTTCGCCGAATGCTTCAACCAGTTCGATTTTCTGACCTTCTTTGAACAGATTGGACAGCTTCCCCCCAACACGCTGGAAACCCTGCTTGTGGGCCAGACGCTCGAGGTGGCCTGACCCCACCGCCCCGGCGTTGACGCGCCGATGCAGGCTCGGCTAAGCAACGCCCCGAAGCGGGGTGATTGCCCCCAGGCCCGAGCACAGTGGAACCGCCGATGACCCGCCCCGATCCCACCGCGCTTGTCCGGGTCTTTGGACGGATTGGCCTTTTGTCATTTGGCGGGCCCGCCGCCCAGATCGCATTGATGCATCAAGAGCTTGTCGAGCGCACCGGATGGCTCAGCGAAGCGCGTTTCCTGCGCGCCCTGTCGCTGTGCATGCTGCTGCCGGGGCCCGAGGCGATGCAGCTTGCCACCTATTGCGGCTGGCGCCTGCGCGGGGTGACTGGTGGGCTGATTGCGGGCGGGCTGTTCGTGCTGCCCGGCGCGCTGTGCATCGCCATTCTGGCCGCTCTTTACGGGGCTTACGGGCAACTGCCACTGGTGCAGGCGGGATTTTTTGGCATCAAGGCGGCGGTGATCGTCATCGTGCTGCAGGCGCTGCGCAACATTGGCCGGAAGGCGCTGACCGGGCGTGGTGCCTGGGCGGTGGCGAGCCTGTCCTTTGCCGCGATCTTTGCGCTTGGGCTGCCATTTCCCCTGATCATCGCGGCGGCGGCGCTGTGGGGGTATCTGACCACCGACAGCCCCACGCCCGACCAACCCGCGGTGACCGACGCCGCGCCGCCGCTCTGGCGGACGGTGGCGATCTGGCTGGCGCTGTGGCTGGGGCCGCTGGTGGCGCTGGATCTGGCGGGGGCCGGTCTGCTCAGCGACATTGGCTGGTTCTTTTCCAAACTGGCCGTTGTCACCTTTGGCGGCGCCTATGCGGTGCTGGCCTACATGACCCAGACCATCGTCACCGATTACGGCTGGATCAGCACCCAGCAGATGATCGACGCGCTTGGGCTGGCCGAAACCACGCCGGGCCCGCTTATTCTGGTGACCCAGTTCGTGGCCATGCTGGCGGGGCTGGAACAGGGCGGTCTGGCGCTCGCGGTGGCTGCCGGGCTGGTCGCACTCTGGGCCACGTTCACGCCGTGTTTTCTGTGGATCTTTGCCGCCGGTCCTTATGTCGAAGCCCTGTCCGCGCGGCCCCGGCTTGCGGGTGCGCTGTCAGGCATATCCGCGGCGGTGGTGGGGGTGATCCTGAACCTGTCGCTGTGGTTTGCGCTACATGTGTGGTTTGCCGATGTGGGCCGCCTGCGCATGGGCCCCGCCACCCTGCCCTGGCCCGATCCGGCCAGCCTTGACGCGGGCGCGGTCGCGCTGACGGCCCTGGCGGCGGGGCTGGTGATCGGGCTGGGCTGGGGGCTGTTGCGCGTGCTGGCGGTGACGGCGCTGGCCGGGATCGGGCTGGGGATGCTCTGAAACCCAAGGGCCTGCGCGCTATGGCCTTTTGTTTCCAGCCGAATCCCCTATGGTAAAAGCAGGCAGCCCCTGCCCCAAGATGAAGACCCAGGCACGACCCGGTCGACACGCCCAGACCCGAGGACACCCGATGCAAGACACGATCGAATACGGCAACCTGATGCATGCGGCCATGCGCTCTCTGATCAAGTCAGTGCTCGAACAGGTTGCGCAGGACGGTTTGCCGGGGGCGCATCACTTTTTCATCACCTTCGACACCACGCATCCTGATGTTGCCATCGCCGACTGGCTGCATGACCGCTATCCCGAAGAAATGACCATCGTGATGCAGCACTGGTTCGACAACCTGACGGTGACCGATGACGGGTTTGGCGTGACGCTGAATTTCGGCGACGCGCCCGAGCCGCTCTATATCCCCTATGAGGCGCTCAAGACCTTTGTGGATCCGTCGGTGGAATTCGGCCTGCGCTTTGAAACCGCAGCCGAGGACGACGAAGACGAGCCCGATCTTGAAGAGCTGCTCGCCCCCACCGACGAGGACGAGATCCCCGACGCGCCCGAAACCGATGAGCCCCACAAGGACGCCGAAGTCGTATCGCTCGACAGTTTCCGCAAGTAACCCTCTGATTGGTCAGTCGAGTTCCAGAAACGCGACCACTTCGCGCGTGATTTCCGCGTTGCGCACGCTGCGATAGACCAGATCCAGCCCTCCATCGGCCAGTGTTCGGTGGTATTCCTGGATCTGATAGCCACCATTCAGATCCACATGCAGGGAAAACACCGACAGGGTGTCATCTTCGATGCGCGCCCAGACCATCGGATCCCCCTTCATCGGGTCCAGAGGCACCGCGTGGCCAAAGACATTGCGGCGCTGTGCGGCCGAATACAGCCCGGCCCGGTCGGTGGGCAGAAAGTCGATCTCGTAGGTCGACACCTTGATGCGCCCATCGGCACGAAAGGTGGTGGACATCCAGCTGACCGAAAACCCGTCATCCGTTTCGGCAATCGCCACCGACAGGTCCCGCTCCATCATGACGCCGTCGATGTTGACCTCGGCCTCGCCCGCATAGGTGCCGATGAAGGGTTCGATCGTGTCGGCCCATGCAGCCGCCGCCGTCAGCAGCGCCAGACCCGCGCCAAGACCCAGACCAAGCATCAGCCGCCGGGCCATGGTGGTGATTGCGTGTGACATGATGACGGCCCTCCGTTGCCTGCGCAGCCACCGCAATCATAGGCTGTCGCGCGCACAGGTTCAAACTGAACCACCGCCGGGATGGCCGCCCGATACAACCGTGATGCGCCCCTGCGCCAACTGGCCGGTTGCGACCGGCGCGTGGCGGGTTTACAGCCATATGCGACAGTCACGAATGGAGATCCGACATGGCCGCGACCCGCACAGAAACCGACAGCTTCGGACCGCTGGAGGTTCCCGCCGACAAGTATTGGGGCGCGCAGACGCAGCGCTCGATCATGAACTTCCCCATCGGCTGGGAAAAGCAGCCCGTCGCCATCGTGCGCGCGCTTGGTGTGATCAAGAAAGCCTGCGCCATGGCCAACAAGGACAATGGCAAGCTCGATGCGCGCATCGCCGATGCCATCATCGAAGCGGCGGGCGAAGTGGTCGACGGCAAGCTTGATGACAACTTCCCGCTGGTGGTCTGGCAGACCGGCTCGGGCACGCAGTCGAACATGAACTCGAACGAGGTTATCGCCAACCGCGCCATCGAAATCCTGGGCGGCGAGATCGGATCGAAAGATCCCGTGCACCCCAATGACCACTGCAACATGGGCCAATCGTCCAACGACACCTTCCCCACCGCCATGCATATCGCCACCGCCATGACCGCGCGTGACGTGCTGCTGCCGGGCCTGGAAAAGCTGCACGCCGCCATGCAGGCCAAGGTCGAAGAATTCGACGGCATCATCAAGATCGGCCGCACCCACACCCAGGACGCCACGCCGCTGACGCTGAGCCAGGAGTTTTCGGGCTACACCCACCAGATCGCCATGGGCATCCAGCGGGTCAAGGACGCGCTTGGCCGGATCTACGAACTGGCACAGGGCGGCACCGCCGTGGGCACCGGGCTGAACACGCCGGTGGGCTGGGGCGAAACCGTGGCCGGCCACATGGCCGACATCACCGGCCTGCCCTTTGTCACCGCCCCCAACAAGTTCGAAGCACTGGCCGCGCATGACGCGATGGTGGAAATCTCGGGCGCGCTGAAAACGGTTGCGGCGTCGCTTTTCAAGATCGCCAATGACATCCGGCTTTTGGGCTCGGGCCCGCGCTGCGGTCTGGGCGAACTGATCCTGCCGGAAAACGAACCGGGCAGCTCGATCATGCCGGGCAAGGTGAACCCCACCCAGTGCGAAGCACTGACCCAGGTCTGTGCCCATGTGATGGGCAATGACGCGGCGGTGGGCTTTGCCGGGTCGCAAGGGCATTTCGAACTGAATGTCTACAAACCCATGATGTCCTATAACGTGCTGCAATCCATGCAGCTTCTGGGCGATGCGGCGTCGGCCTTTACCGACAATCTGGTGGTGGGCCTGCAGGCCGATGCGGACCGGATCGAAACGCTGATGAAGGAATCGCTGATGCTGGTCACGGCGCTGGCACCCGAGATCGGCTATGACAACGCCACCACCGTGGCCAAGACCGCGCACAAGAACCGCACGACCCTCAAGCACGAGGCGATCGCGCTTGGCTTTGTGGACGAAGAGACCTTCGACCGCGTGGTGCGCCCCGAAAACATGGTGGGCCCCAAGTAATGGCTGAACCGGTCAACCTGAACCGGTTTCGCAAGCAAAAGGCGCGGGCTGCGAAAAAGGCCCGCGCTGACGAAAACGCCGTGAAATTCGGCCGCACCAAGGCCGAGCGCGCCGCCGATGACGATGCCGCGCGCCGCGCCGACCGGCATCTGGACGGGCATGCGCTGGATGATCCGGATCCCAAAGGCGATTCATGAGCCGCCCGCGCAAGCATTCCCTGACCCTGCGCGGCCATCGCACCAGCGTATCGCTGGAAGATGAATTCTGGGCCGCCTTTCGCGCAATCGCCCGCGAGGACGGGCGCGCCATCAACGATCTGGCCGCCGAGATTGACGCCGCACGCGGGATCGACATGGGGCTGGCATCGGCCATTAGGCTGTTTGTGCTGCGCAGGCTTCAGGCCGCTGTGGAGGCTTCGGTCCGGGACGCGGGTTCGGATGCAGCCTCGGGCAGCTGAGCCGCGCGCGGCGTGACCCGCAGCCAGATCCCGTCACGTGCCCTGAGCGTCAGATGCGCCACCGGCACCGGCACGCGGTCGGGCAGCGCGTGAATGTCGAACTGCTGCAGGATCCGAGCGATCAGAACCACCCCTTCGGCCATGGCAAAGCCCGCGCCGGGGCAAACCCGTTTGCCCTTGGAAAACGGCGCATAGGCGGCGCGCGGCGGATCGCGGCGCCAGCGTCCGGGATCAAACGCATCCGGATCGCGCCAGATCCGGTCATGGCGGTGCAGGTGCCAGGGGCTGATCACCAGCTGCGCACCGACCGGAATGTCGCGCCCGCGAAACCGGCGCGCGCACCGGTTTTCACGCACCATCATCGGCACCGGCGGATAGAGCCTGAGCGTTTCGCGAAACACATCCCGACAGATCCGCAGCCGCGATGGATCGCCCCCCGCCGCCTGTGCTTCGGCCGCCGCGCGGGCCTGCCAGTCGCGATGGGTCGCCAGCAGATAGAGCGCCCAGGCCAGGGCCGATGCGCTGGTTTCATGCCCGGCCAGAAAAAAGATCGCCACCTGGTCGATCATCTCGTCACGGTCAAACCCCGCGCCGGTTTCGGGGTCGCGCGCCGTCATCAGCCGGGTGGCCAGATCATCCGGTGCCGTCCCCGCCGCGATCTGTGCGCGGCGCTGATCGCACAAATCAAGGATCCGCGCCCGGATCCGACGCGCATGCCGGCGCGCGGGGCCGGGCACATGCCCCTGCCAGCGCCGCAGCGCAGGCAGAAAGGCCGCCGGGCTCAGCACCGGCTGTGCGCGCTGAAAGGCACGAAAGGCGGCAAACACCTCGGTCGCGGTGGCGTCTTCGATGGGCACCGAAAACAAGGTGCGAAAGATCACGTCGGCCGCGGCATGGCTGGCTTCGGCCTCGATCTCGATGGGGTTGGTTTTGGAGGCAAGCCGCTGCACCAGAGCTTCGGCCGCCGCCTGCATGGCAGGCAGGCTGGCACGCAGGCCCGATTGGGCAAAGGCCGGGTCGATCAGCCGCCGCTGACGCGCCCAATCCTCCCCATTGCTCAGAAACACCGACCGCCCCAGAAGCGGTGCAAGACCGGCGCCCACACGCTCGGATTTGGGAAACGCGGCCATGTCGCCCGACAGGATCTGCCCCACCAGATCCGGCTGATTGACCAGAAACGACCGGAAGAACGGGGTGCGGAATTCGGCCATCCAGGCGTGAAACAGATGATCGGGCTGGGCCGACAGGATGTCGCGCCGAAACATCCGCGCATAGCGCCAGAGCGACACGCGCCCCGCCCGCCCGCCGGGTTTGGGGGGCAAGGCGGTCATGCAGCCACACGCAGGATCCGCGACGGCGACGCCCGCCGCGTGCCCGCCCATTGCGCCAGTGGCGCGGGCCCCGCCGTGATGCGGAAATAATCATAGCGCTCGGGGTGATCAAAGGCGCATATATACTGGAAATGCAGCCGGAAATAGCGGTGCCGCATGGCCTGATACCGCTCGGGCCGCAGCGTCTGGGTAAAGGCCGCCGACAGGACCAGCGGCCAGCGCTGCCCCGCCCCGCCCAGGCCCGACACTGCCACCGGATCACACAGGGCAAAGGAACAGCCATCACCGGGGGCCGAAAGATCGACCCAGGTGATCGCGTCGCTGCGCGACAGGTACTGCAGATCGGCCCTCAGCCCCGCCGCGCCGGGCAGGCAGGCCACCATCGGGATCACCTGCCCCAGCGTGAGCAACCCCAGCGGTGTTTCATCCTTGCGCGCGCCGTCATCCCTGCGCAGCAGATCGGCCAGCACGCTCACTGCAAGATGCGCACCGGTGGAATGGCCGACGATCAGAACCTCGTCAAAACCCGCACGACGCGCGGTCGCGACCTGATCGGCAAACTGCTGCAGGCGTCGCGTCAGGTCGCGTGGCATCGCCCCGCGCAGCCCGCCCGCCAGCGCATAATCCGCCGCCAGGTAATAGGCAAAGAGCCGCCCGTCCCACCGACGCCCCAGACGCAGCGCACAAAACCCAATCCCGGCACCGGCGACAGCGGCCAAGGGCCAGATCAGCCCAACCGCCATCAGCCCCCGCGCCAGCAGCGCACCCGCCCCCACCGCCAGCACCATCTGCATCAGCAGCATCAGCACCGGGTAGAGCGCGGCGATCACAGGCCCCGCACGCAGCCGCAAGAGCCGGGGAAACGTGCCCGTGGCAAGGTAGATCCAGATCGTTTTCAGAAGATCAGCATAATGGGCCGCAATGCCCCGCCCCATGCGGTCGCGCACGATGTCGGACCAGTCCAGCACCTCGATCAGCGTATCGACCTGATCTGCGCCAAAGCGCCCCTGCACCTGCCAGCCCGCACGCCCGTTGCGCGCAAGCGACAGATCATAGCCCGCAATCGCAGCCTGCGCCGCCCCTTCGCGCCGATAAAGTTCACGGTAGCTGCGCGGCGACCGGGGATCGAACCCCGGAATATAGAACACCTTGCGCCGCCTGACCGGCCTGTCATCCAATCCGCCCATGCCACCGGCATGGCGCAAACTGGTTAACAGCCGGTTGCCAGCGGGCGATTAGCCGAGCGTGGCCAGCCCCGGAAAGGTCTCGAGCAGCCAGAAGGAAAACGCCGTGAACGCGCCGGTCACCAGGGCCACGCCCACCAGGATCAGCAGCGCGCCCATGACCCGTTCGATCAGCTTCATATGCGGCTTGATCCGGTTCATCACCCCCATCGAGCGGTTGAGGAACATCGCGGCCAGAAGGAACGGTATGCCCAGACCCAAGGCGTAGATGCCCAGCAACAACGTGCCCCGCGCCACCGATGCTTCGGACGCGGCCATGGACAGGATCGCCCCCAGCTGAGGGCCGATGCAGGGCGTCCAGCCAAAGGCAAAGGCCAGCCCCAGAATATAGGCCCCAAAGCTGCTGCCGCCTGCATTGCCGGTCTCGAGCCGCGCTTCGCGGTCCAGCAGCGGGATGCGGAACACGCCCAGAAAATGCAGGCCGAACACCACGACGACCACACCTGAAATCTGCGCGAAAAGCTGCTGATTTTTAAGGAAAAAAGCGCCAAAAGCCGATGCGGTGAAGCCCAGAAACAGAAACACCGTCGACAGACCCAGCACAAAGAACAGCCCGCTCAGCGCCGCTTTGCGGCGGGCGGCGGCGTGGTCCTGGATCTCGCCCAGAGACACGCCGCTCATATAGGCCAGATAGGGCGGGACGATGGGCAGCACGCAGGGTGACAGAAAGCTCAGCACCCCGGCAGTCAGGGCGATGGCCATGGCGGGCAGAAGCGCCGCGTCGATAAGATCAAATCCGAACATGGCCGACACATAGGCGATCGGCGCGGGCGGGTCACGGGGGCCTTCGGTCACATCCTTGTGGACAGCGCGTGACATCGCGCCTATCTCGCGGGGATGACCCAGGCCGACATGATCCTAGATGCGCGCGGGCTGCTATGCCCGCTTCCCGTTCTCAAAGCCCGCAAGCGGCTGCAATCGCTGCCTGCGGGTGCGGTGCTTGAACTGCAGGCCGATGATCCGGCTGCCATTGTTGACGTGCCCCATTTCTGCGCCGAGGCCGGCCATGCCCTGATCTCCCAGGGCGAAGAGGCCGGGATGCAGATCTATCACATCCGCAAGGGCGGCTGAGCCGCACAACCGCACCACCGGCTGCCAACGAAAAAGGCGGGGCATCACGCCCCGCCTTTTCTTGGTTACGACCCGCGCGACCACCAGCCGCGCCGCTTGGGTTTGGGCGGCTCGGCGGGCTCTGCGGCCTCGGCGACCGGCTCCAGAACCGGTTCGGGCGCGATCTCGGTCACGGTCTCTTCGGGCACATCCGCTGCCTCGGTGCCGGGTGCAGATGCGGCACCGTCGGGTGCGTCCGTGTCAGCAACCGTGTCAGCAACCGGCTCGGCCTCTGTGATGTCCTCAGATGCCTGATCCTGCTCGGGCGCAGCTTCGGCTTCGGCTTCGGCGGCACGCTCTGCCACCGGTTCCGCCATTTCAAACACCAGTTCCTGAGTGTCAGGTGCAGCCTCGGCCGTATCCTCGGTCTCGGTCACATCCACAACCACCTCGGCTTCGGGTGCGGCATCCTCGGCCGCATCGGTCGTGCCCGTCGCGTCATCGGATGTAGCATCATCGGATGCGGCGGCTTCGGTGCTCTCAGCAGGCTGATCACCGGCAGCTGCCGATACATCACCGTCCGAGGCCTCCTGCTCAGCCCCTTCAGACCCGCCCTGACCGGCCTCGGCGTTGTCGCCCTCGCCTGCCTGAGCCTCGGTGTCCTTGTCCCCGGAAGACCGGCCACGGCCGCGACGACGCCGGCGGCGGCGCTTCTTGGGCTTGGCCTCTTCATCGGTGGTTTCGGGCGCCGGAGCCTCGGCTTCGGTCTGCGCCTCGGCCGCTGCCTCGTCTTCGACCACGGCTTCGGCGTCAACCTCATCCATGATCATCGCGTCCACCGACACCACGGGCGCGGTGGCGGCAGGCACGGACCGGCTGGCGGTCTTGAACTTCTCAATCGCGAAATCGGGGCTGACCAGATGCGGGTCGGCCTCGATCCGGACCGACAGGCCATAGCGGGCTTCGATCTGCGCGATATGTTCGCGCTTGGCGTTCATCAGGAAGTTGGCGATCGAAACCGGGCACTTCACCAGAACCTCGCGCGATTTGCGGCGGGTGCCTTCCTCTTCGATCTGACGCAGGATGGTGAGCGCCAGATTGTCGTCCGAGCGGATCAGGCCGGTGCCGTGGCAGGCGGGGCAAGGCTGGGTTGTCGCCTCGATCATGCCCGGGCGCAGACGCTGACGGCTCATTTCCATCAGGCCAAAGCCGGAAATGCGCCCCACCTGAATGCGCGCGCGATCGGTTTTCAGCCGGTCCTTCATGCGCTTTTCGACAGCCGCATTGTTCTTGCGGTCGTCCATATCGATGAAGTCGATCACGATCAGACCGGCCAGATCGCGCAGGCGCAGCTGGCGGGCCACCTCGTCCGCGGCTTCCAGGTTGGTCTTGAGCGCGGTTTCCTCGATCGAGCCTTCCTTGGTGGCCCGGCCCGAGTTCACGTCGATGGCGACAAGCGCCTCGGTCACGCCGATGACGATATAGCCGCCCGATTTCAGCTGCACCGTCGGATTGAACATGCCGCCCAGGTAGGTTTCCACCTGATAGCGCGCAAACAGCGGCAGCGCGTCCTGATAGTGGCGCACGTTCTTGGCATGGGACGGCATGATCATTTTCATGAAGTCCTTGGCGATGCGGTAACCGCGATCCCCTTCAACCAGAACCTCGTCGATCTCGCGATTGTAAAGGTCGCGGATCGTGCGTTTGATCAGGTCGCCTTCTTCATAGATCTTGGCGGGCGCGATGGATTTCAGCGTCAGTTCGCGGATCTGTTCCCACAGGCGCTGAAGGTATTCATAGTCGCGCTTGATCTCGGATTTGGTGCGCTTGGCCCCGGCGGTGCGGATGATCAGACCTGCCCCGGTGGGCACGTCGATTTCGGATGCGATTTCCTTGAGCTTCTTGCGGTCGGCGGCGTTGGTGATCTTGCGGCTGATGCCACCGCCACGGGCGGTGTTGGGCATGAGCACGCAATAGCGCCCGGCCAGCGACAGATAGGTGGTCAGGGCCGCGCCCTTGTTGCCGCGCTCTTCCTTGACAACCTGAACCAGCAGGATCTGGCGGACCTTGATGACTTCCTGAATTTTATAGCGGCGCGGACGCGGTTTGCGCGGCGGGCGGATGTCGTCGCTGTCATCTTCATCGGCAACCGATTCGATGCTGTCATCCTTGTCGGAGGCATCGGATTTCTTGGGCGCATCGCCGTCGTCGTCATCTGCGTCGTCGTCGCCTTCCGGTGCGCTGTCGTCGTCACCTTCCGGTGCGCTGGCCTCATCACCTTCTGCTGCGCTGGCGTCGTCTTCGCCCTCAGGTGCAGGTGCGTCGTCCGTTTCGGGCGCGCTGGCTTCGTCGCTTTCCGGCGCCGCTGCGTCTTCGCCGCCTTCGGGCGCATCCGCATCGTCCATCTCGGGCGCAGGCGCTTCGTCCGTCTCGGGCGCATCCGCTTCGGACACGTCCGTCTGGTCGGCGTCGACTTCGGCAGCCTCGCCTTCGGGCGCATCCGCTTCGGACACGTCCGTCTGGTCGGCGTCGGCTTCGACTTCGGCAGCCTCGCCTTCGGGGGCATCGGCTGCGGCATCAGCAACAGGTGCGTCGCCCTCGGATGCAGGCGCGTCGGCGCTGATCTCGGGCTCGGCCTCGGTCTCCGCTGCGTCGGTCTCTGTGGTCTCGGCCGCATCAGCCGCCGCTGTGTCTGCCACATCCGCCGTCACGGCGTCGGCCGCGTCGGTGGCACCACTGGCGTCCTCGACCAGGCCGGTTTCGCCATCGGCCGGGTCGATGGTTTCCATGCCGGTGATTTCGGCGTCGACCTCGCGGGTTTCGACGGCGTCATCGCTGCGCACACCTTCGGCCTTGGATTTCGACCGCGACCGGCGGCGTTTCGGCTTGGGCTTTTCTTCGGCCTCTTCGTCGCGGGCCTTCATGGCCTCGGCGTAGGCGCGCTCTTCTTCCATGAGCGCTTCGCGGTCGGCCACCGGGATCTGGTAGTAGTCCGGGTGGATTTCCGAGAATGCGAGGAACCCGTGCCGGTTTCCGCCATAATCCACAAAGGCCGCCTGCAGCGACGGTTCGACGCGCGTTACCTTTGCCAGATAGATGTTGCCAGCCAGCTGGCGCTTGTTTTCCGACTCAAAGTCGAATTCCTCGACCTTGTTGCCGTCTACCACCACAACGCGGGTTTCTTCCGCGTGGGTGGCATCGATAAGCATTTTCTTTGCCATGTGTCCTTGATGCATGCACAAAACCCCGACGCGCTGTTGGCGGGTCGGGCAATCTGGCATGGCTTGTCTGAGCGATCAAACGCGGCGCGCCGGGCCGGACCATCAGGTCGCCCGTTTCACACACTAGGTTTTGCGCGCGCGTCATCGCGGTTCGTCTCCGACGAAACCGGGCCTGGCCCAGGTTCCGCCCATTCCTGCCGGCCTGTCGCACTGGCGATATCCGGCCTTTCCACAGCCCGCCGCACCCCCCTGTCGTATGGTTCGGTGCGCGGCCCCGTCGTCTGTCCGCCAGCGGGGCCAAAGGGCCACCGCATGCGGAAATCAGAGAAACTCATCCGGTCGATCGCGGGCCCCTGCCCGCTCCGCCGTCCGGCCACCATACCGGCAGGTGCCGGTCAATGACAATGGCCAAAACGTATCCACAGGTGTGGATTACCTGCAACGCCTTAACCGGGCCTAAAGATAGTCGGCCCGCTGCAGCCCGTATTTGGCCATTTTCTCGTTCAGGGTCCGGCGCGGCAGGCAGAGCTCTTCCATCACACTGACGATCGAGCCCTTGTTGCGGCGCATGGTGTTGTCGATGAGCATGCGCTCAAAGGCTTCGACATATTCCTTGAGAGGCTTGCCTTCGGTGGTGACCACCGGGCGCATTTCGTCGTGATCCGACATCAGCAGCGACGCAATCGACCCCGAGCCGCGGCGCGATTGCATGACCGAGCGTTCGGCCAGGTTGATCAGTTGGCGCACATTGCCCGGCCAGGGCGCCTGCAACAGCTGCGCGGCCTCCTGGGCGGCAACCTGCGGGGCCTCGCAGCCGTATTCTTCGGCGAATTGCTCGCTGAAGCGGGCAAAGAGCGTCAGAATGTCTTCGCCCCGGTTGCGCAGCGGCGGCACGGTGATGCGCAGCGCTGCCAGCCGGTAAAAGAGATCCGAGCGCAGCGCGTCTTCGCTGGTCTTGCCCGCCTCTTGCAGGTTGGAAATCGCGATGATGCGGGTTTCGCCGGGCATGCCCTGTTCGTTGATCGCATTCAGAAGCCGCGCCTGCAGCGTATCGCTGAGCGCCTCGATGTCTTCCAGCACCAGCGTGCCGCCGCGTGCTTCTTCGATGGCGGGCAACTGGGTGTCTTCAGGCATCATCGGGCCAAAAAGACGCCGCGCCAGCGCGTCTTCTTCCAGCGCGCTGCAGCTGACCAGCACGAATTTCTTGCCCGCCCGGCTGCCCACCGCGTGCAGCGCATGGGCCACCAGCGTCTTTCCGGTGCCGGTTTCGCCGTCGATCAGCACATGGCCATCGGCCTGACCCAGATCCAGAATGTCTTCGCGCAGGCGTTGCATTTCGGGGCTGGCCCCGATCAACTTGTTCATGATCTGGGTGCCATCCGACAGCTCGCGCCGCAGGGCGCGGTTGTCCAGCACCAGCCGACGCGCCATGGTGGCCTTTTTGGCGAGCTCGGACATGCGGTCGGGGTTGAACGGCTTTTCCAGGAAATCATAGGCCCCCACGCGCATCGCTTCGACCGCCATGGGCACATCGCCATGGCCGGTGATCATGATGACCGGCAGCGCACTGTCGCTGCCCATGAGCTTTTTGAGAAACTGGATCCCGTCCATGCCCGGCATCTTGATGTCGGAAATCACGATGCCGGGGTAATCGGCCCCAAGTTCCTTGAGCGCATCTTCGGCGCTGGCAAAGGTTTCGGTGTCATAGCCCGCCAGCGCAAGCCACTGGCTGATCGACTGCCGCATATCCTTTTCATCGTCGACGATGGCGATTTTCATGGCATTGGCCATCACGCTCTCCTTACTCCGCAGCATCTTGTTCATGGTCGAGGATCGGCAGGCGCATTTCAAAGACCGCGCCGCGTGCCTGGGCGTTGCGGGCGGTCAGCCGCCCGCCAAGATCGGCCACGATCCCCGAAGAAATCGCCAGCCCCAGCCCCACCCCGTCTCCGGGTTCCTTGGTGGTGTAGAAAGGTTCAAACAGGCTATCGAGATCTTCGATCCCCATGCCATTGTCGCGCACGCTCAGCGTGGCGGTGTCGCCCGCGGCAAGGATGATCTCGATCTCGGGGTCATCTACCGATTTGGTGGCGTCGATGGCGTTGCGCAAGAGGTTGATGATCACCTGTTCGATCCGCATCCGGTCGCCCAGCACATGCACCGGGTTGCGCGGCAGGAACTGGTTCACCCGCACGTCGCGCTCGCGCAGCTGCGGTTCCATCAGCGCCAGCGACGTGGTCAGCGCCTCGGCCAGATCCACAGGGGCAAGCTGTTCGCCGCCCTTGCGGGCATAGGATTTCAACTGCCGCGTGATCGCGCCCATGCGTTCGATCAGATCGTCGATGCGCCCGAAACTGGCCATCGCTTCGTCGGGTCGGTTGCGGCTGAGCAGCAGCCGCGCACCCGCCAGATAGGTCTTCATCGCCGCCAGTGGCTGGTTGAGTTCGTGACTGACGGCCGCCGACATCTCGCCCAGGGCCGCCAGTTTCGAGCTTTGTTCAAGCGACTGCTCGGCCACGGCCAGGTTTTCCTGCACCTTCTGACGTTCGGCCACTTCGCGCTGGAGCCGCAGGTTGAGCGCCCGCAATTCCGCCGATTCGCGCTGAAACAGCGCCAGACGCAGGGCATTGCGGCGACTCAGCCCGTAAAAGGCCGCTGCCAGCAGAATGGCAAACCCCATGATCTCAAGCGCCAGCACCCCGTTCACGCGCTCGCGGATCGAACTGTGCGCGGTATAGCTGATCATCCGCCAGCCCCGGAACGGCAGCCGCGTTTCCAGACGCATCACCGCCGCGCCGCTGAGATAGGTTTCAAACGGAAAGGCCGTCCAGTCGGCCGTGGCCCGGAGCGCCCGCTGGATCGCGGTCTGAGGGGTTTCGCGGCTCAGTGCCTCTTCTTCGTTGCGGCCGCGCCAGCGCGGCGCCGTGGCCAGAATGATGTTGCCGGTGCTGTCGGTCACTGCAACCGCATCGGAAATGCCGGCCCAGGCCCGTTCGAATTTGGCCAGATCGACCTCGACCACGATGACCCCAAGCGGTTCTGCGCCCGACTCAAGCCTGCGCGAATAGGTGAAGCGATAGCCGCCCGCCTCGCGTTCGATGACCGAAAACACCGTGATGTTCGACCGCATCCCTTCGACGAAATACGCCTCGTTGCGGTGGTTCGATCCCAGCCGCTTGCGATCGGTGGCCGCCACCGTGCGCCCATCGGCATCCAGCAGCATCAGCGACGCCGCGCCGATCTCTTCGACAAAGGAAATCAGCCGCTGTGTCGAGGTGCTGTAATCAAGCGAATTGAGCGCCCCGATCAGCGCCGGGTCACGCGCCAGAAGCTGCGGCACGATGGCATTGCGGCGCAGCTCGCTCAGCAGGTTGCCGGAATAAAGCGCCAGCCGCAGCTCGGCCCGGTTGCGGGTGCTTTCGGTAAAGCGCTCGGTCAGCACGCGGTTGGTGGTCCAGACCGTGGTCACCGCAATCAGCAGAAACGCCACCAGCGCCGCCCGCACCCGCCACGAGGCCGGGCCCGAGCGCAGAAACGCCCCCAGACGCGGCATCGCAGACGGTTTGGTCTGCACGCCCGGCGGGGGGGGTGTTTGGGGTGTCTCGGTCATGAGGGCGAGGCTACGCGCCCGGACCGGGCTTCACAAGTCAGGCCGCCGCCAGCACACCGCCCAATGCGCGGAAGAGCGCCAACCCGTCATCGCCCCCATGCACCGGATCGGCCGCCCGTTCGGGATGCGGCATCATGCCCAGCACGCGGCGGTTCTGCGACACGATCCCGGCGATGTCGCGCTGCGACCCGTTGGGGTTCGTCGCATAGGTAAAGGCCACGCGGTCTTCGCCTTCAAGCCGGTCCAGCGTGTCCTGATCGGCAAAATAGTTGCCGTCATGGTGGGCGATGGGAATGCCGATCTCGGCCCCCGCGCCATAGCCCTGGGTATAGACGCTGTCGGTGCTGGCCACGCGCAGGGTTTCGGTGCGGCAGATGTATTTCAGCCCCGCATTGCGCAGCAGCGCCCCCGGCAGCAGACCGGTTTCGGTCAGCACCTGAAAGCCGTTGCAGATGCCCAGCACATAGCCGCCCTTGCCCGCAAAATCGGCCACCGCCCGGCACACCGGCGACTGCGCCGCAATGGCACCGCAGCGCAGGTAGTCACCATAGGAAAACCCGCCCGGCACGCCGACAATATCGACGCCCTGCGGCAGCTCGGTGTCCTTGTGCCAGACCATATCGACCTGAAAGCCTTCGTTGCGAAAGGCCACGGCAAGATCCCGGTCGCAATTGGACCCCGGAAAAACAACAACCGCGGCGCGCATCACAGAAGCTCGATCTTGTAGGTTTCGATCACCGTATTGGCGAGCAGCTTTTCGCACATCTCGGCAATCGTCGCCTCGTCCGTGCCATCGGCCAGATCCAGTTCGATCACCTTGCCCTGACGCACGGCATCAACCCCGTCAAAGCCCATCGCGCCAAGCGCGTGGCGCACCGCCTCGCCCTGGGGATCGAGAACGCCGGTTTTCAGCATCACATGAACACGTGCTTTCATCAGTGGGGTACCTTCGTGCAATAGGGTCTTTGGGGATCGGCGGGCCGGCCCGGCCCGCCATCCGGCCGTCAGTTGATCAGCGTCGGTTTGATGGGGGCGGCGGATTTGGGCATCACGCCCAGACGCCGCGCCACTTCGGAATAGGCATCCGTCAGGCTGCCCAGATCGCGGCGGAACACATCCTTGTCGAGCTTCTGCCCGGTTTCGATGTCCCACAGGCGGCAGCTGTCGGGGCTGATTTCATCGGCGATCACAAGGCGCTGGAAATCGCCATCATAGATGCGGCCGATCTCGATCTTGAAATCCACCAGCCGGATGCCGACGCCCAGCATCAGACCCGACATGAAATCATTCACCCGCAGCGCCAGGCTCAGGATATCGTCCATATCCTGCTGGCTGGCCCAGCCGAAGGCGGCAATATGTTCTTCGGTGACCAGCGGATCACCCAGCGAGTCGTCCTTGAAGCAATATTCGACGATGGGGCGCGGCAGCTGCTTGCCCTCTTCGATGCCAAGACGTTTTGTCAGCGACCCGGCCGCAAAATTGCGCACGATCACCTCGAGAGGGATGATTTCGCAATTGCGCACCAGCTGCTCGCGCATGTTCAGACGCTTGAGAAAATGCGTCGGCACGCCGATCTGGTTGAGGCCGGTCATGAAAAATTCGCTCAACCGGTTGTTGAGCACGCCCTTGCCTTCGATCACGTCGCGTTTTTCGGCGTTGAACGCGGTGGCATCATCCTTGAAATACTGAACCAGCGTCCCCGGTTCAGGGCCTTCATAAAGGATCTTGGCCTTGCCTTCGTAAATCTTCTTTCGCCGTGCCATCTGCGCGCTGCCTCTCGCCTCGCGAGATCCGCCCCGTGCGGATCTCATGGGCTCTCATAGTGCAAGGGCAGAAGTGTCGCAAGCACACCGGATCCCCTTGCACATGGCGGGCTTGTCGCCGTAACTGTCCCCGCAAGTTGGCAGAGGGGACATCCTGATGAACACGTTCAAAGACCGCGAAGCCGCGTTCGAGGCAAAATTCGCCCATGACGAACATACACTTTTTATCGCGCGCATGCGGCGCAACCGGTTCATGGCGGTCTGGGCATCGGCGCTGAAAGGCGAAACCGCCGAAGAAGCACGCAGCTATGGCCGTCAGCTGATCCACGAGGATGTCAGCCACCCCGGCGAAGTCGATGATGACGTGATCGTGGAACTGCTGCAGGAATATCTCGGTGATCTCACCGACGAGGCGACGATCCGCGCCAAGCTGGTGGAATTCCTTGCCGAAGCCAAGGTGCAGCTGGTTCTCGAAGGCGAATGATCTGAGCCATGACCTCTGGGCGCGCCTGCGATGCGTGCCCGGCAGGCCGCCCGCCTTCACGCCATCCGTTAAGGCGGGTTCAGACAGCAGACCCTGACGGCGGGTCCGACATGCCGTCCGTTTGAGCCCGCCCGACACCGGCTTTGGGCGAGGCTTCATAATCTTCATGAAGGATTCGCATTTGCGTTTCGCGCCGCAAGGCGCGACATGGGGCATCCCGGCGTCGCATGACGCCCTGACCTTTCAGGCCCCATCAATACGGAACCTCTCATGACAAACGCTCTGGCCGACCTGCTTGCCACCCGCGATGCCCTGCTTGCCGATGGTGCCACCGGCACCAACCTGTTTGCGATGGGGCTGGAAGCGGGCGATGCGCCCGAATTGTGGAACACTGACGCGCCCGAAAAGATCACCGCGCTTTATGCCGGGGCGGTCGATGCGGGCAGCGACCTGTTCCTGACCAATTCCTTTGGCGGCAATGCGTCGCGGCTGAAACTGCATGACGCGCAGTCGCGTGTGCGCGAACTCAACCGTGTGGCGGCCGAGCTTGGCCGCGAGGTCGCCGACCGCGCCGGCCGCAAGGTCGTCGTCGCCGGATCGGTCGGGCCCACGGGCGAAATCATGGAGCCGGTCGGCACGCTCAGCCACGCGCTGGCGGTCGAGATGTTCCACGAACAGGCCGACGCGCTGAAAGAGGGCGGCGCCGATGTGCTGTGGGTGGAAACCATTTCCGCCCCCGAAGAATTCCGCGCCGCCGCCGAAGCCTTTGCCCTTGCGGGCATGGACTGGGTCGGCACCATGAGCTTTGACACCGCCGGGCGCACCATGATGGGCGTGACATCGGCCGATCTGGCCCAGCTGGTCGAAGACCTGTCCAACGCCCCGCTGGCCTTTGGCGCCAATTGCGGCACCGGCGCGTCGGATCTGCTGCGCACGGTGCTTGGCTTTGCCGCCCAGGGGTCGGAACGGCCGCTCGTCGCGAAGGGCAACGCAGGCATTCCGAAATATGTCGATGGCCACATTCACTATGATGGCACGCCCGAGCTGATGGCCGATTATGCCGTCATGGCCCGCGATTGCGGCGCGCGGATCATCGGCGGCTGCTGTGGCACCACGCCCGACCACCTGCGCCACATGCGCGCAGCCCTGGACACCCGCGCGCGGGGCGAACGGCCCACGCTGGACCGGATCACCGATGCGCTTGGGGCATTTTCGTCGGCATCGGACGGCACCGGCGATGACGCCGCCGCCGCCCCGCAGCGCGCGCGCCGCGGACGCCGCCGCGCCTGATCGGCGCCTGCACGCGCGCCCCGTTCAGAACAGCGACAGCTGGTCGCCCGGACGGGGCGGCACCGCAAAGAGGTCACAGCGCAGGGCGGGCGCATCATGCGCCAGCCCAAGCGCCTTGCAGGCCCGCCGAAACCGCTGTTGCAGCAGATCGGCATAGGCCCCTTCGCCGCGCATCCGCCTGCCCCATTGGGGGTCGTAATCCCGCCCCCCATGCATTTCGCGCACCCGCGCCATCACCCGATCCGCCCGGTAAGGCACATGTTCCGCAAGCCAGTCCTGAAACAGACCAGACACTTCGCGCGGCAGGCGCAGCGGGATGGTGCTGGCGTGACACGCCCCCATTTCGGCGCCTGCGGCCAGAATCGCTTCCAGCTCGTGATCGCTCAGCGCGGGGATCATCGGCGCAGCCATCACCCGCACGGGGATCCCCGCATCGCTCAGCCTGCGGATCACCGCCAGTCGCCGCATCGGGGCGGCGGCGCGCGGCTCCATCCGGCGGCAGAGATCGGCATCCAGGGTGGTCACCGACACCCCGACCCGGCACAACCCCCGTGCGGCCATGGGCGCCAGAATGTCGATGTCGCGTTCGATCATCGCCCCTTTGGTCACGATCGCCACCGGGTGGTTGAACTGGGACAGCACCTCAAGACAGGCGCGCATGATGCCGTGGTCGCGTTCGATGGGCTGGTAGGGATCGGTATTGGTGCCGATCGCGATCGGCGCCACCCGGTACCGCCGCGCCGCCAGTTCCCGTGCCAGCACATCCGGGGCATCGGGCCGCGCAATCAGCCGGGTTTCGAAATCCAGCCCCGCCGACATCCCCAGCCACGCATGGCTGGGCCGCGCAAAGCAGTAGACGCAGCCATGTTCGCAGCCCCGGTAGGGATTGATCGCGCGATCGAAATCCAGATCCGGCGACCGGTTGTAGCTGATCACGCTGCGCGGGCGTTCAATGCGGGTTTCGGTGGCCAGCGGCGGCACGTCGTCGGGCAGATCCCAACCGTCATCCACATGCACACGCTCAAGATCATAGCGCCCCGCCTCATTGCTGAGCGCACCACGCGCGCGGCGACGCTCTGGGGGGATGGGCAAGGGATCGGTCATGTGCTTCGAATAGAACATTACAAGAACATTTGCAACTTTTCGCGCCCTGCGTCGGTTGCGGCATCGCCTGTGTCGCAATTCGGGCAGTGCACACCGTCAAAAATGTCGCATCACACAATCTAACACGCGGCACCTTTCGCAGAAGGAACCCCATCATGTCCGAAGAAGAAGACATCATCCTTTCGGAACTGGATGACGAGGAACTGGTCCAACAGATGTTCGACGACCTCTATGACGGTCTCAAGGAAGAGATCGAAGAGGGCGTGAACATCCTGCTGGAACGGGGCTGGCAGCCCTACCAGATCCTGACCGAAGCCCTTGTGGGCGGCATGACCATCGTCGGAGCCGATTTCCGCGACGGGATCCTGTTTGTTCCCGAAGTGCTGCTGGCCGCGAACGCGATGAAGGGCGGCATGGCGATCCTGAAGCCTTTGCTGGCTGAAACCGGCGCACCGCGCGTTGGCAAGATGGTCATCGGCACCGTGAAAGGCGACATCCAC
>JAOXSC010000162.1 GCA_025800215.1 Marinibacterium sp. | reverse complement strand
GCCATGGGCGTGATCTTTACCGCCATGTTTGCCGCCGGGGTTCTGTTGCTGGGGCAGAGCGATACCTCAAGCGTGCATCTGGATGTGGAACACGCGCTCTATGGCAGTCTTGAAAGCCTGATCTGGCTGGATGCGAGCGGGTGGTCCTCGCTCTGGGATCTGTCGGCGCTGGCCGGTTTGCCGCCCGAGCTGCCGCGCATTGCGATCACGGCGCTGGTTGTGGGCGGGCTGACCTGGCTGTTCTGGCGGCCGCTCAAGATTTCGACCTTTGACGAAGGCTTTGCCCGCACCCTTGGCCTGCCCACAACGGCCATCGGGCTGGGGCTGGTGGTGCTGTCGGCCATCGCGGCGGTGGCGGCCTTTGACGCGGTGGGCTCGATCATCGTCATCGCCATGTTCATCTGCCCGCCCGCCGCCGCCCGGCTGATGACCAACCGGCTGTCGCATCAGATCCTCTGGAGCGCGGCCTTCGCCACCCTTTCGGCGGTGGTCGGCTATGTGCTGGCAGGCTATGGCCCGCTCTGGATCGGCGCGGCGGATGCGGTCAGCGCGGCAGGCATGATCGCCACCGTTTCGGGCGTGATCCTCGCACTTGCCTCGCTTTTGGGCCCCTGCCGACACGCCAGCGGTGCGGCCCCGCAGGGCTGATGCCCCTTGCATGGGCCACGGATTCGTGGCTTCCTATTTGGCGACTTTTGATCAAATCGCGACGCGGAGGCCCCCATGAAAGACGACAACTTCCTGCGTGAAAACAACGCCCGTCACCTGTGGCACCCGATGGGCCATCCCGGCGACCTGCAGAAACACGCCCCCACCATCATCACCAAGGGCGAAGGCGCCCATCTGATCGACATCGACGGCCACAAGGCGGTGGATGCCGTGGGTGGGCTGTGGTGCGTCAACCTGGGCTATTCCAACGACACGGTGAAAGAGGCGATCGCAAGCCAGCTCTACGATCTGCCCTATTGCTCGGCCTTTGGCGGCACCACTCATGACAAGGCCATCGAAGCCTCTTACGCGGTGCGCGAGTTCTTCGACGCCGACGGGATGAGCCGGGTCTTCTTCACCTCGGGCGGGTCGGACGCGGTGGAAAGCGCGCTGCGCCTGGCCCGGCAATATCACAAACTGCGCGGAGAGGCGGGGCGCACCAAGTTCCTCAGCCTCAAGAAAGGCTATCACGGCACCCATATCGGCGGTGCCTCGGTCAACGGCAACAACCGCTTCCGCATCAATTACGAACCGCTGCTGCCGGGCTGCTTCCACATCCCCAGCCCCTATACCTATCGCAACCCCTTCAACGAAACGGATCCGGCGAAACTGGCCCAGCTCATCGCCAATGCGCTGGAAGATGAAATCGCCTTCCAGGGGCCGGGCACCATCGCCGCCTTCATCATGGAGCCGATCCAGGGCGCAGGCGGCGTCATCGTCCCGCATGAAACGCTGATGCCGATGCTGGCCGAGATCTGCCAGCGCAACGGGATCCTGGTGATTTCGGACGAGGTCATCACCGGTTTCGGCCGCACCGGCGACTGGTCGGGCGCACGGCACTGGGGGGTCAAACCCGACATGATGACCTGTGCCAAAGGCATCACATCGGCCTATTTCCCGGTCGGCGCGCTGCTGGTCAATGACAAGCTGGCCGAGGTGTTCGAAAACTCCGGCGCCGCTGGCAGCATCTTCCACGGCTACACCTATTCGGCCCACCCTGTGGGCGCGGCGGCGGTGACCGCCTGCCTGTCGGAAACGCTGCGGCTCGACACGCGCGCCAATGCCGGCCCGCGCGGCACCCAGCTCTTCGAAGGGGTCAAGGCGCTGGCGGAAAAATACGACATCATCGGCGATGTGCGCGGGGGGCACGGGCTGATGACCGGGATCGAAATCGTCAGCGACCGCGCCGCCAAGACCCCGATGGACAACGACACGATGAAACGTATCCACGAAGCCGCCTATCAGGCGGGGGCTCTGGTGCGGCTGGGGGCCAACAACATCCTGATGTCCCCCCCGCTCGTGATCACCGAGGCCGAGGTCAACACCATCCTTTCAGCCCTCGATGCAGGCTTCGCCGCCGCCTGAACCGGCCCCGCCCTTTCTTTGTGGCAAAAAATACCTCGGGGGTGAATGGCGCAGCCAGAGGGGGCAGCGCCCCCTTCCCCCAACACACCACCCCGACATTCGGTTCGGGCGTAGGGCGGGCTTAAGCCCGCCTTACCCTCGCCTTGTCCCGTCGAGCGGTGAACTCACGCCGTTTTCGTGTTAACCTTACCCGCAGAGACCAAGCGGGCGAGGGACCGATCATGATCTGGACAACACGTTTCGCCATGGCCGCGCTTTCGGTCGGTCTGGCCACTCAGGCGCCCGCGCAGGACGCCGACACGATCTATCTTGGCGGTCCGATCCTCACCATGGATGACGCCACCCCACGGGCCGACGCGCTGGCCGTGCTCGACGGGCGCATTCTGGCTGTGGGCGCGCTGGATGACGTCCACCGCCATCGGGGCGCGGCCACCCGGATCGTGGATCTTGATGGCCGCGCGCTGTTGCCGGGGTTTGTCGACGCCCACGGGCATGCGATGGCGATCGGGCTGCAGGCGCTGTCGGCCAATCTGCTGCCCGCGCCTGATGGCCCGGTCAATGACATTGCCAGCCTGCAGCAGGTTCTGGGCGACTATGCACAGGCCCATGCCGCGCGCATCGACGCGCTCGGGGTGCTCATCGGCTTTGGCTATGATGACAGCCAGCTGGCCGAGCTGCGCCACCCCACCCGTCATGACCTTGATGCGGTGTCCGCCGATCTGCCGATCTTCATCCTGCACCAGTCGGGCCATATCGCGGTGGCCAATACGGCGGCGCTCGGTCTTGTCGGCTTTGCCGCCGACACTCCGGAGATGCAAGGCGGCGTCATCCGCCGCGAGGCGGATGGCGCCCCCGATGGCGTTCTCGAAGAAACGCCGATGTTTGCAGCCCTGACCCGCGTTCTGCGCAATCTCGACGGCGCCGGGGCCGCCGCCATGTTCACCGCCGGAACCGAGCTGCTGGCCAGTTTCGGCTATACCACCGGGCAGGATGGCCGATCCACCGCCGGGCAGGTGGCGGTGATGCAGGGGGTGGCGGCCGCTCAGGGGCTCGCGATCGACGTGGTCGCCTATCCCGATGTGCTGGCCGACCGCCAGGTGATCGCCGACAACGCCACACGCAGCTATGACAACCGGTTCCGCGTGGGGGGCGCCAAGCTGACCATCGACGGTTCGCCCCAGGGGTTCACCGCCTGGCGCGACCGGCCTTACTACCGCCCGCCCGACAGCCAGCGGCGCGACTATGCGGGCTATCCCGCCGCCAGCGCCGATCAGGTGTTCGATGCGGTCGACTGGGCCTTTGCCAATGACATCCAGATCCTCACCCATTCCAACGGAGAGGCCGCCAGCGACCTGCTGATCGCTGCCATTGCCGAGGCCACCGAAACCCATGGCCGCGCCGACCGCCGTCCGGTGCTGATCCACGGCCAGTTCCAGCGCCCGGATCAGGTGGACAGCTTTGTCGCGCTGGATGTGTTCCCGTCGCTCTTTCCCATGCACACGTTTTACTGGGGGGACTGGCACCGCGACCGCACCGTCGGGCCGGTCAATGCGGACAACATATCGCCCACCGGCTGGTATCTGGCACGCGGCGCGCGGTTTTCGACCCATCACGATGCGCCCGTGGCCTTTCCCGACAGCATGCGGGTGCTGGCCGCCACCGTCACAAGGCGGTCGCGATCGGGGGACATCATTGGCCCCGCGCATCGGGTGGATGTGATGACCGCGCTCAGGGCCATGACGCTCTGGCCCGCCTATCAGCATTTCGAAGAGGACAGCAAAGGATCGCTTGTTCCGGGCAAGCTGGCGGATCTGGTGATCCTGTCAGATGATCCCACGGCTGTGGATCCCGAAACGCTGAGCACTCTCACGGTCCGCGCCACTATCAAGGAGGGCACCCGCATCTATGACGCCGATCAGATCCGTGACGGATCGCTGCAACGAGCCCCGACCCGCGACCGGCCAGACCCGCTGGGCACCGCATTGCGGCAGGCGGCGATCTGGTCCGAACTGCCGGCCGACCTGAGCCCGTTGCAACGGCGCATCGTCGCCTATGGCGCGGCGCTGCACGGGGCGTCCTGCGTGTCGGGGTTTCTCAATCGCGAGCTTGCCGCGCTGGCCCCGGACTAGGATCCGCCCCATCTTTGCGGGTTCAGAATCGTCTGGCTGCATGCTAAGTTTTGGGGCATGTCTCAGACGAACCCCAATATCGGCGATGATCGCCCAGATACGCGCCCAAAGACGAGTCCAGCGATGAGCCCTGACACCGGCCCCGATCCGCGGCCTGTGATCCGGCAGCTTGACGAAGGTGCCGTCAACCGGATTGCCGCCGGCGAGGTGGTGGAACGCCCTGCCTCGGCGGTCAAGGAGCTGGTGGAAAATGCCGTCGATGCGGGCGCACGCCGGATCACCGTGGACATAGCCGATGGCGGCAAGACGCTGATCCGGGTCACCGACGATGGCTGCGGCATGAGCGCCAGTGATCTGCCGCTGGCCCTGTCGCGTCATGCCACGTCCAAGATCGACGGGTCGGATCTGTTGAACATCCACACCTTCGGGTTCCGGGGTGAAGCGCTGCCATCGCTTGGTGCCGTGGGCCGCCTGACCATCACCAGCCGCGCCGAGGGCGAGGCGGCGGCGATGATCCGTGTCTCGGGCGGGCAGATCGAGCCGGTGCGCCCCGCCGCCCTGCGTCAGGGCACCATTGTCGAGCTGCGCGATCTGTTCTTTGCCACGCCCGCGCGGCTGAAATTCCTGCGCAGCGACCGTGCCGAAACCCAGGCGATCAGCGATGTGGTCAAGCGTCTGGCGATGGCCGAGCCCTCAATCAGCCTGTGCCTGCGTGACGTCTCAGGCGGGGGCGACGGGCGTGTCACCTTCCGGGCGGATGCCGAAACCGGCGATCTGTTTGATGCTCTGCACGGGCGGCTGGCCCGCGTTCTGGGTGCAGAATTTGCCGAAAACGCGCTGCGGATCGACGCGACGCGCGACGGGCTGCGGCTGTTTGGCTATGCGGCGCTGCCGACCTATTCGCGCGGCGCGGCGGTGGCGCAGTTCCTGTTCGTCAATGGCCGCCCTGTGCGCGACAAACTGCTGAGCGGGGCCCTGCGCGCGGCCTATATGGATGTGCTCAGCCGCGACCGGCACCCGGCCGCCGCGCTCTTCATCGACTGTGATCCCGAACTGGTGGATGTAAACGTGCATCCCGCGAAATCCGAAGTCCGCTTTCGCGATCCGGGGCTGGCACGCGGGCTGATCGTGTCGGCGCTGCGCCATGCGCTGGCCGAGGCCGGGCACCGCGCATCCACCACCGTGGCCGGCGCGACACTGGGCGCGATGCAGCCCGAACCCACGCAGCCGCGTGTCTATCAGATGGATCACGCCGCGCGCGCGGCCTTTGCCCCTCGGCCTGTCCAGTCCATTCAGCCCGGCCTGGCCGAGGCGGTGCGCGATTTTCAGGCCCCTTTTGATGTTCCGTCGGCACGCGCCGAACCGGTGATCGACACGCCCGATCCGGTGGCCGATGCCGCGCCGCTGGGGGCGGCACGGGCGCAGGTGCATGAAAACTACATCATCGCCCAGACCGAAACCGGCATCGTCATCGTCGACCAGCACGCCGCGCATGAACGTCTGGTCTATGAAAAGCTCAAGGCGCAGATGGCGCAGACCGGGGTCGCCGCGCAGGCGCTGCTGATCCCGGATATTGTCGAGCTTGACGCCGATGACTGTGCCCGCCTGCTGGCCCATGCCGGGGATCTGTCGCGGCTGGGTCTGACGCTGGAACCCTTTGGCGGATCTGCCATCGCGGTGCGCGAAACCCCTGCCATCCTCGGCGCGGTCGACAGCAACGCCCTGCTGCGGGACATCGCCGATGAACTGCGCGATCTGGGCGACAGCGGCCTGTTGGGGGCACGGATCGACGCGATCCTGTCGCGGGTGGCCTGCCACGGGTCGATCCGCTCGGGGCGGCGGATGCAGGCCGATGAGATGAACGCGCTTCTGCGCGAGATGGAGGCCACGCCCCTGTCGGGCCAGTGCAACCACGGGCGGCCCACTTATGTCGAACTCAAGCTCGCCGATATTGAACGGCTGTTCGGACGCACATGATTCAGATCGGAACCCATAGCGTGGCGCTGGATGACCCTGCCGTTCTGGCGGTCGGTGGCATTGTTGTTGCCATCCTTTTGCTGCTGATCCTGTCGCTGCGCGCCAGTGCGCGCGCGGCACGGATGATCGAACCCCTGACCCGGCACATTGCGACGACCGGACAGAACATCACCACCCTTGGTAAAGGGCAGGAGCAGCTGCGCGGCAGCCTTGCTTCGGTGTCGGATGCGCAGGCCAACGGGCAGGCCCAGATGACGCTGCTGATGGAACAGCGCATGGGCGAGGTGCAGGTGCAGCTGGCCGAAAATCTTGGCCAGACGCAGATCCGCATGCAGCAGAGCCTGAGCGATCTGCAACTGAAGACCCAGCGGTCCATCGTTGATCTGCAAGAGCGCATGAATGAAAGCCTGCAGGGCAACGCCAAGCGCACCGCGACGTCGCTGGCCGTGCTGCAGGAACGTCTGGCCACCATCGACAAGGCGCAGGACAACATCACCAAACTGTCGGGCGATGTGCTGGGGCTGCAGGATATTCTGTCCAACCGGCAGACACGGGGCGCATTCGGAGAAATCCAGTTGCGCGACATCCTGTCCAAGGCGCTGCCCGCCGACAGCTATGCCTGGCAGCCGACGCTGTCCAACGGCAAACGGGCCGATTGCCTGATCCACCTGCCCAACCCGCCGGGTCCGATCGTGATCGACAGCAAATTCCCGCTTGAAGCCTACGAGGCGCTGCGCGCGGCCGGCAGCGACGCCGAGGTGAAACAGGCGGTCAGGGATCTGCGCACCGCCTTTCGCGCCCATATCCGGGCGATTGCGGACAAATACATCATCGACGGGGAAACCGCCGATGGGGCGCTGATGTTCCTGCCCTCCGAAGCGGTCTATGCCGAACTGCATGCCAACTTTGCCGACATCGTGCGTGAAGGCTTTGATGCGCGGGTCTGGACGGTGTCGCCCACCACCTGCATGGCCACGCTGAACACCATGCGCGCGATCCTCAAGGATGCGCGGATGCGCGAACAGGCGGGTGCGATCCGCAAGGCCCTGAAACAGCTGCATCGCGATGTCGAGCTGATCGAACAGCGCGCGGGCAAGCTGGAAACCCATCTGCGTCAGGCGGGTGACGATGTCAGCGGCATCCTGACGGCGGCCTCGCGGGCGGGCAAGCGGGCCGAACGGCTCGACAATTTCGATTTCGAAGAGATCGCCCCCGATGATCCCGAAGCCTCTGCGCCGGTCCAGATCGAACGGATCGGCAGGCCCTGAGGTCAGGGCCTGCCAGTGCTGTCTAACGGTGGGCAAAGCCGCCCAGCCGGACAAGCCGACCGGGATGCGTGGCCACATCCGCCAGAAGATTTGCATAGGCGCGGGTTTCCCCGGCAAGCTCTTGGGCGACCGACAGGTAGGTCCCGGGCGCGGGCGTCAGCTCGGCGGTGAACTGCCCGTATTCAAAGGACAGATGCGCGTCATGATGACGGGCCAGATGGACCATCCGCTCGTTGTCGCTCAGGCAGGACAGCTGCAGGCTGCGGATGCCCCGGTTGCGCGCCACGGTCATCAGCCGTGACAACAGGTCCGAGCCGATGCCGTGGTCCTGAAACCCGGACTCGACGGTCAGGGCCACCTCGTGCGTGTGCCTGGTGCTGCCGTCGGCGGGCCGCATTTCGGCCAGCCCGCGCAGATGGTTGCCGACAAAAGCCCCATAGAAATGGCCGCCGTGATCAAAGATGTGATCGGCATAGGCCTGCACCACCGAAGGTTTGATCCCACGATGAAATCTCAGGCGCAGCGTATCTGGGTCAAGTCGTTGAAAATGCTTGCGGATCTTAGGTAGATCAAAAGCCCGCAAGCGGCGGATCGGAGTGTGTGACATAGCACGTTCCTTGTCTCGTTGGACTGAACAATGCCTCCCATCCCGATCATATAGGGCCCATGCTGCGGCGCAGCAATAGTAGGTGACGCGTCTTTACATCTATTGACGTCAAGTCATGCGCCGATTGCGCAAGGAAGCGCCGACTTGGGGAAAAACCATTTGAAAACGGTGACTTGAAGGTGATCATGCACGCGCAGGTTGTCGCCCGCAGGTGGGCCTGCGGGCGGGGAAAAAGGCCGCAATTTGTGTCTGGGTGGTTCAGATCCGCAGGAATGGCTGCGCCAGACGCGGCAGCAGCCCTTTGAAGCGCAGCGGCGCGTCCGTCACCGCCAGACAGATGCAATCCTGCGAAATGTCGGCCACGGGCATATGCTGCACGTCATGATCCGCAATTTCCACGTCACCCGGCCCGAAGCGGTCGTATTCGTCTTCGAACGCGCCCTGCAGAACCATGGTCAGTTCGGTTCCGCGGTGGCTGTGATCGGGGACTGCCGTGCCTGCCGGAATATACAGCAGCCGCGCGATAGCCGCATCCGATGTCGGCAGGATCGCCTGTCTGACGCCCATGCCCACCGGACGCCATTTCACGTCCTCAAGGCCACCGCCCACATAGTCCTGAAGCGGGCCGGGCAGGGGGCCGGGCTTGCGCCTGCGCGGCGCGGGTGATTGCGGGGGCTGGGCGATCCGCTCCATCACCGCCGACAGCGCGCCTGCCGACATTGCCATGTCGCCGGTCACCAGATCCATGCCGTCGCTGGCCGTGTCCAGCAGCGCACCGCCCACCGCATCATAGCTTTCGACCGTGGCCCGGCAGGTGTCGCAGACCGACAGGTGGCTGGCCACGAACAGGTTGAAGGCCTCGGGCAGGGTGCCTGCCGAATAGGCCATCAGGATATCGTCCGACAGGTGATGTTTGATCGTCATTGCCATTGTCGTCACTTCTTCATTGCGTGGCGCAAGCGGTCCAGCGCCAGTCTGATGCGTGATTTGATCGTTCCCAGGGGCAGACCGGTGGCCGCTGCGATTTCGCTGTGGCTGAGGTCTCCGAAATAGGCGCGTTCAATCAGTTCGCGTTGTGCGTCTGGCAGGGCGCCAAGCGCCTGCCGCAGCTGTGTGCTTTCTTGTTGCAGGGTCAGGATGTCTTCCTGATCCGGCTCGGCCTCGGGGCCCCAGGGCAGATCCTCGGGCTCGGGGCGTCTTTGTTTGCGCAGCACGTCGATCCTGCGGTTCCGGGCGATGGTAAAGACCCATGTCGCCACCGATGCCCGCGCGGGATCGAACTGATGCGCCTTGTGCCAGAGGGTGGCCATGCAGTCCTGTGCGACCTCTTCGGCAAGCGCGGCATCTGCGCCCGATTTCATCAGGAACGCTTTCACGCGCGGCGCAAAGTGCCGGAACAGTTCGGCAAAGGCGGCTTCGTCGCGATGGTCGCGAATCCGCGCCACATGCGACACCCAAGCCGCAGCCCCACTGGAATTTTCGTTTTCTGTCACGGGTTTCGACACCTTTGCACCGGGCCGGCGCACCGGCTCAGGCAACGCTAGGCCATTCAGTTCAATGGGATCAACCGCCGTAAACATAACCGGTCTACGGGTCGCACCCGCAGGCGGATCACAAATTTTGTCCATTTCTTTTGCATCCGCCCCCGCATTCGGCGCGTATTCATCGCAATACGTTAAGGAGACGACACCCAATGCCATTCGACGCCCCTGCCGGCCCGCCCCGAAAACTCGCCGTGATCGGAGCCGGCATCTCAGGAATGGGTGCCGCCCATATGCTGTCCAAGACCGACCACGTGACGCTGTTCGAAAGCGAAGATCGTCTGGGCGGTCACGCCCGCACCGTGATGGCGGGCAAGACCGGCGATCAGCCCGTCGATACCGGGTTCATCGTGTTCAACTATGCCAACTACCCGCATCTGGCCGCGCTGTTTGACGAGCTCGACGTGCCGGTGGCCAAAAGCAACATGAGCTTTGGCGTGTCGATCGGGGGCGGCCGGTTTGAATATGCGCTCAATTCGCTCGACAGCCTGTTTGCGCAGCGGCGCAACGCGGTCAGCCCGTCCTTTCTGCGCATGGTGCGCGACATCTTCCGCTTTAACGCGCGGGCGCGTGACACGGTGCAGGCCTATCCCGATATCGACATGGGCCAGTTTCTGGACGTTCTGGGCACGGGGCGGTGGTTCTGCGACTACTATCTCAAGCCGTTTTCCGGCGCGATCTGGTCGACGCCCACCGAAAAGATCCTGAATTTCCCGGCCTATGCGATGGTGCGGTTCTTCGACAATCACAACCTGCTGTCCCACAAGGGCCAGCATCAGTGGTACACGGTGCAGGGCGGGTCGCAGGCCTATGTCTCGCGGCTGGGCGCGGCGATGCAGGGCGCGGGCGTGGACATCCGCCTGTCAAGCCCCGTGCAATCGGTCCGCCGCACGCCTGCGGGGGTCGAGATCCGGCCCTGGGGGGGGGAATGGGAAAGCTTTGACGAAGTGATCTTTGCCACCCATTCCGATGATACGTTGGCGATGCTGGCCGATCCCACGCCGGATGAACAGGCCGCCCTGGGTGCGGTGCGCTATCAGCCCAACGACATCGTGCTGCATGCCGATGCCAACATGATGCCGCGCCGGCGCAAGGTCTGGTCCAGCTGGGTCTATACCGAAGATCCCGACGCGCCGTCCGACGTGATCGACCTGACCTATTGGATGAATTCGCTGCAGCCGATCCCGCTGGATGATCCGCATTTCGTAACGCTGAACACCAAACGCACCATCCGCGAGGATCTGATCTATGATCAGGTCACCCTGCGCCACCCGGTCTATGATCTGGCCGCGCTGAACGCGCAGCGCGCGGTGTCCGGGTTCAACGGGCAGAACCGCAGCTGGTATTGCGGTGCGTGGATGAAGAACGGCTTTCACGAAGACGGTCTGGCCAGCGCGGTGGACGTGGTCGCGGGGCTGCGCGGGGCATCGCCGGTGGCGATGGCGGCGGAATGAGCATGCCGGGGCGGGTCGATCATATCCAGGGCCAGACCTTTCACGGGCGCAAGGGCGCGGTGGAAAACGCGTTCCGCTATTCGGTGGATTACGTGTTGCTGGATGCCGAAGCGCCCGTGGCTGGTCCGCGCCTGTTTGGCCGCAACCGGGGCAATCTGGCGTCGGTGCATGACAGCGACCATGGCGGCGCGCCGGGCGCCGGGCAGGGCGCACCCTGGGTCCGCGCGGTTCTGGCAGAGCACCAGTTGCCCAGCCCCGACCGGATCGACCTGCTGACCCAGCCGCGCATCCTGGGTCATGTGTTCAACCCGGTCAGCTTCTGGCTGTGCTATCGCGATGGCGCGCTGACGGTGGTGATCGCCGAGGTCACCAACACCTTTGGCGAGCGTCATTCCTATCTGTGTCACAAGCCTGATCTGTCTGCGATCACGCCGAATGATCGACTGACCGCGCAGAAGATCTTTTACGTGTCGCCCTTTCAACCGGTCGAGGGCGGCTATGTCTTTCGCTTTGATATCAGCGACGCCCGGATCGGCATCTGGATCGACTATTCCCAGGGGCAAGGCGGGCTGATTGCCACGCTCACCGGGGCGCGGGCGCCTCTGCGTGCGGGCGGGATCCTGCGCACGCTCTGGCGGCGGCCCTTCGGATCGCGCCGGGTGCTGGCGCTGATCCACTGGCAGGCGCTGAAACTGTGGTGGAAAGGCGCCACCTATCGCACCCGCCCGGCCCCGCCCGCAAACGAGGTGTCGCGCGGATGACCATGGTCGAGACCCGGCAGAGAACAGACAACCTGCACGCCTATGCGGTGTTTGCGGGGCTTTTGTCCTGTGCCGGGCTGCCGCTCTATATTCACGCGCCCAAGGTCTATGTGGACAGCTATGGCGTGGGGCTGGGGGCGCTTGGCACGGTGCTGTTTGCGCTGCGCCTGATCGACGTGGTGCAGGATCCGCTGTTCGGGCGGCTGGCTGACCGCTGGCGCGCCCATCGGGCGCAGGTGGTGGCGGTTGCGGTCGCGGTGATGGCGGCGGGCATGGTGGGCTTTTTTGCCATTGTCCCGCCGGTGGCGCCGCTGCTGTGGTTCGCGCTGATGCTGGTGCTGGTGTTTTCGGGGTTCAGCTTTCTGACCATCACCTTTTATGCCCAGGGCGTGCAAAAGGCGGGCAGGCTGCGCAGCGGCGGCCATCTGCGGCTGGCGCGCTGGCGTGAAACCGGGGCGCTGATCGGCATCTGCCTTGCGGCTCTGGCGCCGACGCTGCTGGCGGGGGTCAGCCCCCGGCCCTTTGCCGCCTTTGGGGTGCTTTTTGCGCTGCTGGCCGTGCTGGCCTGGTGGGGCATGCGCGGTGAATGGGGGACGGGCGCGCTGGCGCCGTCGCAGGGCTTTGGCCCGGTGCTGCGCGACCGGGTGGCGCGGCGGCTGCTGATCCTCGCGTTTGTGAATGCCGCGCCATCGGCGATCAGCTCGACCCTTTTTCTGTTTTATGTGGACAGCCGGCTGGGCGCGGCGCAGGCGGGCGGGCCGCTTCTGGTGCTGTTCTTTCTGGCGGCGGCGCTGGCCGCGCCGGTCTGGGGGCGGCTGGCCGAACGGCTGGGCGCGCGGCGGGTGCTGCTTGGGGCGATGAGCCTGAACATCGCGGCCTTTGTCTGGGTGCTGACGCTGGGGGCGGGGGATCTGGTGCCCTTTGCGGTGATCTGTCTGGTGTCGGGCGCGGCACTGGGGGCGGACATGACGATCCTGCCCGCGCTCTTTGCCCGGCGCATGGCGCAGGTGGCACCATCGGCCAGCGAAGGGTTCGGCCTGTGGTCGTTCATGTCCAAGATGACGCTGGCGCTGGCGGCGGTCACGGTTCTGCCGCTGCTTGAAGCATCGGGATTTGATGCGCAGGGCCCCAATGGCGACGCGACCTTGCGCAATCTTGCCCTACTTTATGCGGCACTGCCCTGCGCGCTCAAGCTTGTTGCGGTGGCGCTGGTGATGACGACCGAACTGGAGGATGCAAGATGATGGATGCAATTGTCTTTGCGCTGTGCGGCGCGGCGATTGTTCTGGCTGCGGGCTATCTGCGCCGGGCCTTCCTGTCCTTTGTGGCGCAACGGCCCGAAGATTACTCGGGCGGCGACACCGCCTTTGACATCCGCACCCATCTGAACGGCCCCATCCTGTGCGAAGGCGTGATCTATGGGCCCACGGGCCGGGTAAGTTCGCGCTTTGTCGGCCATTTCGATGCGCGCTGGCAGGGGGATCGCTGTGTCATGCGCGAGCGGTTCGAATATGATGGCGGCACCACGCAGGACCGTGAATGGCAGCTTGATCTGGCCCCGGACGGGCGCATCACGGCCACGGCGGCGGATGTGATCGGTGCGGGCAGCGGCGTGCAGAAGGGATCTGCCGTGCAGCTGAAATACCGCATCCGCCTGCCCGACAGCTCGGGCGGGCATGTGCTGGACACCGTGGACTGGATGTATCTGGCGCCCAACGGCACCATCGTGAACCGCAGCCAGTTCCGCAAATTCGGCATTCAGGTGGCCGAACTTGTCGCCACCATGCGCCCCGTTTCCACGGCCATCCCCGCCGATCAGACCCCCACGCGCGAGGCCGCATGACAGGCTGGGCGGGCAGGCGATACTGGCTGGTGGGCGCCAGCGACGGGCTGGGGGCCGCGCTTGCCCATGTCCTGAGCGATGCGGGCGCCGATCTGGTGCTGTCTGCGCGTTCAGCCGATCGGCTTGAGGCACTGGCGGCGGATCTGCCGGGCCCGGCCCAGACGGTGGTCATGGATGTGGCCGATGACGCATCGGTGGCGCAGGCAGCCGCGCAGGTGGGCGATGTGGATGGCATGGTGTTTCTGGCCGGGGTCTACTGGCCCATGCCCGCGACAGACTGGCAGTCAGAGCAGGCCACTGCCATGGCGGATGTGAACTTCACCGGGCTGATGCGGGTTCTGGGGCAGGTGGTGCCGCAGATGGTGGCGCGCGACGTGGGCCATATCGTGATCACCGGGTCGCTGTCGGGCTTTCGCGGGCTGCCCGGCGCGGTGGGCTATGCGGCGTCCAAGGCCGGGACGATGGTTCTGGCCGAAAGCCTTTATGCCGATCTGCGCCGGACCGGGGTGCGGGTGCAGCTGGCCAATCCGGGCTTTATCCGCACCCGGCTGACCGACAAGAACAGCTTTTCGATGCCCTTCATCATGGAGCCCGAAGAGGCCGCGCAGATCATGTTCGACCACATGAACAGCGCGCGGTTCAAGCGCAGCTTTCCCCTTGGGTTTTCCTGGCTGTTCCGGCTGGCCCAGTTCCTGCCGGACTGGGCCTATTACCGGATCTTTGCGTGACAGCAGGGCGCCGCAGCGCCCTGCGGATCAGGCCAGACGATCGACCCAGTCCAGATGCTGGGCGAGCGTTGACACCTCGTCCAGCCAGCTTTTGACCAGCGCGGGATCCTTGGGTGCGGCATGTACGCCGGGGGCAATGTTGCCCGCGATCACCGCTTCGACAGCCAGCGAAACCGGGATCGACACCAGCCGCGCCATGGCGGTGCCCGCCGCGTCGCCCCAGGCATCCATCACATAGGTCTGGTGCCAGACGGCCTGCCCATCGCGCTCGGCCCGCAGATCGACGCAGAGCACCACCCGGTCCGGTTCGCCCGGATCATAGGCGTTTTCGGCCCAGAACTGATCGGACATCTCTTTCAGACGGGCATCGCCTGCGGCCCCGCTCAGGGTTTCGACCTCGGTGAACACATCCGCCCAGGCATCGGCCCAGCCGTTCAGGCGCAGGGTGCCGCGCACGAATTCCTTGATCTTCCAGGCGGGGTCGAAATCGTATTGCCCGACAAAGGGGATGGAATCGCGGTTGGGGTAGACTTCGAAGCTTTCGGGGCTGGGCAGCGGCGCGTCATAGCTGGAAATCGCATCCCACGGGCGCGCCACATCCAGCTCGGCAAAGTCCCGGATCGACCGCGACGGCGAGCGCAGCGCCTTGAGCACACCAAGCGGCGACCAGCTGAATTTATAGCGGAACGGGTTCGGCGTCTTGGGGATGCCGCCGCAATAGGACAGAAAGCTCAGCGCGTTGTCGGGATCACAGGCCGGGCTGGCCCGATAGGCTTCGACCAGCGCATGGGCCATCAGGTGGTCGATGCCGGGATCAAGCCCGACCTCGTTCACCAGTGCCACGCCCGCCGCCTTGGCCGTGGGGTCCAGCGCGCGCATTTCGGGTGCGATATAGGATGACGACACAAAATGCGCACCCTTGGCGATGGCCGCTTCGGCCAGCGGCACATGCCAGTCGCCGGGCAGCATCGACACCACCACATCGCCCGGCTGCAGCGCATCATAGACGCCCGCCAGATCAAAGACGCGAATGTCGGATGTCAGATCGCCCACCGCTTCGCGGGCCTTGTCGAGGGTCCGGTTCCAGACGGTGACCGGAACGCCCCGTTCCATCAGCCGGCGCAGGCCGGGAATGGCCGACAGGCCGGTGCCACACCAGTGAACGCGCATCACGAGATCCCTTTCATATGGTCGTCAAACGTGGTTTTTGCCCGGCCCCAGACGCCGGTTTGCAGATCGTCAAGCCCGCGCAGCGATGGCAGCAGCTGCGCGGCAAAGTCTTCAGAGCTTTCCACCGGCAAGAGCGACGGCAGATTGTCGATGGCCGTCACATCCAGCACCGGATCATCGGCCACGCGCAGGGCGGGGCTGGTCCAGTCGGTTTCGCGGTCATAGACCTTGATCGGGGAAAAATCGCTTTGCGGATCGCAGGCGATGTCGCCGATCACCGACAGGGTGCGCGCCGCGTCGCGGGCGTCGGCCGGAACAAAGACCGGGGTGCCGGGCCGGGCCAGGATGCAGTTGAGAAAGATGTCGTGGTCCAGGATCTCGGGGAACGGGCCGCCCTGGGCGGTTTCGGCCATGTCCCATTTGGTGACCGCAACCCCCATCGCGTCGCACAGATCCGCCGCGCCCGTGCCCACGCGCCCAAGTGCGCCGATCACGATGGCGCGCGGCCGCGCCGCGCCGGTGGCGTCGAGCGCGCCCAGCAGATCGGCGCGCAAAGCGTCTGATCCCGAATAGGACGACACCGGCCCGCAGATTGCCCCGCTTTGCGCCGCAGCCCAGCATTTCAGTGCCACCGCAGCCCCGGCATAGCCTGCCCAATAGCCAAAGGCAGCGACCCGGCGGCCGGTGTCGTCCACCAGATATTCCAGATCGTACAGCGTGCCACCGCCCGCGCCAAAGCGCTGCAACAGGCGCCGGCCTGCGGCCTGCCCTTTATAGGCGTGGCCGAACATGATGTGGCGGTGGGGCAGGGGCGTGCCGTCATCGGGCAGTTCCTTGAGCCCGAAGATCAGCGCGTCCTGCGGCGCGTCGGGCCAGCTGTGTTCGGGTGCGATCACGCAGCCTGCGGCGCGGTAGCCGTCGATGGGAAGGGCGCGCACGGAACTGTCTTCGACGGTGACGCGCAGGCCCGCTGCGATCAGCTGTGCCGCCCCGTCCGGGGTCAGGCCCACGCGGTCTTCGTTCGGGCGCTGTTCGGCCCGGACCCAGAGATGTGTCATGCGCTGGTCATCCTTTGCTGGTTGCGGCGCCGTTCGGGGCGCGGTGTTCGGTGTGCGGCATTCGGGGGCGGGCGGGCTCAGACATGGGTGCGCGCCTCGTGCCGGTCGGGCGGGTCGAGATGCGGCACCGCGTTGAACAGAACCGGGCTCCAGGTGCCGCCGATGGGAAACAGCCGGTGCATGGAGCTGTTCATGATCGCCAGCGCGATCCGCGCCATGCCGTTGATATCAAGCCCAAGCGCCTGCCGCATCGCCATGGCGATCACCCCGCCCGACGTGACCACAAGCGCCGGGCCCTGCCCCTGCGCAATATCGGCCAGGGCGGCGGCGACACGGGTTTCAAAGGCGTCAAAGGTTTCGGGCGTGTCGGCCAGCCTGCCGTCTTTCCAGTATTGGAACACCTGCGGCAGATGGACGGTAAAGCCTTCCTGCGTGGTCGGAACCTCGATCCCGTGCTGCTCGTGCATGAGCTGCGCCAGGGTGAGGTATTCCAGTTCGTTCAGCCGCGCATCGCGCACCGGATCCAGCCCGGTCTCCATGGATGCGGCGGTTTCCACGTGGCGCCGCAGCGTGCCGGAATAGAGCCGGGTGTGGAAATCGCGCGCTTCGCGCAGATGCGTGCCCAGCCATGCCGCCTGGGTGTGGCCCAGCGGGCTGAGCTTGTCATAGCTTGCCTCGTCCGTGGCGCCGGTATTGGCCTGACCGTGGCGGATCAGCGTGATGTGGGACATCGGGGTTCCTTCCTTGGCGGTGGCCGTGGCGTTGGCCTTGGCCCTGGCCTTGCCCGGTCTTTACGTGAGCCCCCGCCCCATGGCCAGCATCTGCGGCCATGTTTCGCGGCCCGGCTCGGGCCGAATGCCGGCCCGCGCGGCTGTCGTGGCGGGTTTCGTTTGAAGGTCGCGGGCCTGTTATCGGAAACGGGCTGTGGCGCAAATGCGGGCCTTCGTGTCGGGAATGAGAGTCCGCCCACGTGTCGCAGGGCGCTATAGTTCCCCGGATTGCATCGGAGGCACGCATGTCTGAGACAGTTCGGTTCACCCTCGACGGCCAAGACGTCGAAGTGGAAAAAGGCCTGACCATCTGGGAAGTCGCCAATGGCCGGGGGCTGGTGATCCCGCATCTGTGCCACAAGCCCGCGCCCGGCTATCGCCCTGACGGCAACTGTCGTGCCTGCATGGTCGAAATCGAAGGCGAACGCACGCTGGCGGCGTCCTGTATCCGCGAACCCAGCGACGGGATGGTGGTGCACACCAGTTCGACCCGCGCCGAAACCGCGCGCAAGATGGTCGTGGAAATGCTGGTGGCCGACCAGCCCCCGCGCGACGAGGCGCATGACCGGTCCAGCCACCTGTGGGACATGGCCGATCTGAATGGCGTCAGCGAAAGCCGCCTGCCCAAGCTCGAATCCGACCGCGTGCCGCTGCTGGATGACAGCCATGTGGCGATGCGGGTGAACCTGGATGCCTGCATCCAGTGCGGCCTGTGCGTGCGCGCCTGCCGCGAGGTGCAGGTCAATGACGTGATCGGCATGGCCGGGCGTGGCCATGATGCCTATCCGGTCTTTGACATCAACGATCCCATGGGCGCATCGTCCTGCGTGGCCTGTGGCGAATGTGTTCAGGCCTGCCCCACCGGCGCGCTGATGCCTGCCACCGTGGTGGATGAGGCCCAGCAGGGCGACAGCCGCGATTATGACCGCGAAGTCGAAAGCGTCTGCCCCTTCTGCGGCGTGGGCTGCAAGGTGTCGCTCAAGGTCAAGGATGACAAGGTCAAGTTCGTCGAAGGCATCAACGGCCCCGCAAACGAAGGCCGCCTCTGCGTCAAGGGGCGCTTTGGTTTCGATTATATCCACCACCCGCACCGCCTGACCAAGCCGCTGATCCGCCGCGAAGACGCGCCGCCCAAGGGGCTGAACGTGGATCCGGGCAACCTGTCGACGCATTTTCGCGAAGCATCCTGGGACGAAGCGCTGGATCTGGCCGCCAAGGGCCTGATCAAGCTGCGCGACGAAGACCCCCGCGCGGTGGCGGGCTTTGGGTCGGCCAAATGCACCAACGAAGAAGCGTATCTGTTCCAGAAATTCATCCGCCAGGGCTTTAAGCACAACAATGTCGATCACTGCACCCGGCTGTGCCACGCATCGTCTGTGGCGGCGCTGATCGAAAATGTCGGCTCGGGCGCGGTGACCGCGACCTTCAACGAGATCGAAAATTCCGATGTCGCCATCGTCATCGGCTGCAACCCGATCGAAAACCACCCGGTCGCGGCGACCTATTTCAAACAGTTCACCAAGCGCGGCGGCAAGCTGATCGTGATGGATCCGCGCGGGGTCGGCCTGCGCCGCTTTGCCAGCCACATGCTGCAATTCCGCCCCGGCGCGGATGTGGCGATGCTCAATTCGATCATGAACGTGATCGTCGAAGAAGAGCTGTATGACAGCCAGTACATCCACCGCTGGACCGAAAACTGGGCAGCAGAAAAGGACCACCTGCGCCAGGTCACCCCCGAAGCCATGGCCGAGATTTCGGGCATCGCGCCCGAAGTGATCCGCGATGTGGCGCGCACCTTTGCCGGGGCCAAGGCGGGGCTGATCTTCTGGGGCATGGGCGTCAGCCAGCACATCCACGGCACCGACAATTCGCGCTGCCTGATCAGCCTGGCGCTGATGACGGGCAATGTGGGCAAACCCGGTGCCGGCCTGCACCCGCTGCGTGGTCAGAACAACGTGCAGGGGGCGTCGGATGCGGGGCTGATCCCGATGTTCCTGCCGGATTATCAGACCGTGACATCCGACGATGTACGGCGCAGCTTTACCGATGTCTGGGGCGGCGGCGACTTTTCCGACGAAAAGGGCCTGACCGTGACCGAGATCGTGGACGAAGCCTATGCTGGCAACATCCGGGGCATGTACATCCAGGGCGAAAACCCCGCCATGTCGGACCCTGATGCCGATCACGCGCGGGCGGCCTTTGCCAAGCTGGAACTGATGGTGGTGCAGGACATCTTCCTGACCGAAACGGCGAACTATGCCGACATCATCCTGCCGGCCTCGGCGCTTTATGAAAAGAACGGCACGGTGTCGAACACCAACCGTCAGGTACAGCGGGTGCGCCCTGCGGTGCCGCCTCCGGGCGAGGCGCGCGAAGACTGGGCGGTGACGGTGGATCTGGCGCGCCGGATCGGCCTGCCTTGGGATTACAGCGATGTCAGCGAAGTCTTTGCCGAGATGAAGCTGAACATGAAATCGCTCAACAACATCACGTGGGACCGTCTGGAAACCGAAACCATCACCTATCCTTCGCTGCATGAAACCGACCCCGGTCAGGCCATCGTGTTCGGCGACGGCTTCCCGCGTGCCGAAGGCAAGGCGCGGTTCACGCCCGCGTCGGTCATCGCGCCCGATGAAGCGCCCGATGATGATTACCCGATGATCCTGACCACGGGGCGCCAGCTGGAACACTGGCACACCGGGTCGATGACGCGGCGTTCGCGGGTTCTGGATGCGGTCGAGCCCGAAGCCAACTGTTCGCTGCATCCCAAGACACTGCGCCGTCTGGGGGTCGAGCCGGGCGGGATGCTGCGCCTGTCGACGCGCCGGGGATCAATCGAGATCATGGCCCGCGCCGACCGTGCGGTGGCCGAAGACATGGTGTTCCTGCCCTTTGCTTATGTCGAGGCGGCGGCCAACCTGCTGACCAACCCGGCGCTGGATCCCTATGGCAAGATCCCCGAATTCAAGTTCTCGGCGGTGAAGGTCGAAAAGGTCGAAAGCCAGATCGCCGCCGAATGATCGCATCTGGCCGAGCCACCGTTGCGCGGTGGCCTGCCAAAACCTGCCCGAGGCCGCCGCACGCCGGCGGCCTCTTGCGTTTGGGGGGCAAATCGGGTCGGGTCTGTTCCATGTCGAATGCGGTGCTGATCCAGAATCCCAGCTCAGCCTACAAGGATGAACCGGGCGTTCGTTATCATTTCCCGAAACGCTATCTGCGCAGGCTTGAGGCCTGCGTCGGCGATTGGGTCATCTTCTACGAAGGCAAGACCGGTGCGCTCGGCTATGTCGCGGTGCAGAAGCTGCGCGACATCACCCCTGATCCGGATGATCCGGGGCATTTCTATGCCAATCTTGAGCGTGACACCCTGTGGCAGTTCGAACAGGTTGTGCCGCGCAATTCGCCCATGGGGCTGGCCTTTGAACATGCGCTGCGCGGTCAGGATGGCCGCGCCATGACGGGCGGCCATGCGGTGTCGGCGGTGCGCAGCATTTCCTTTGGCGAATTCAGCGACATCGTGCAGGCCGGGTTGCAGCCTCTGGATGGGCCCAATGCGCTGCCGCGTGATGCGGATCCGCCTGCGCTGGTGGCGCCGGGCTTTGCCGATGCGCCGCAGCCTTTTGAATATCCGGGCCTTTCCGATCTGCGGCAAAAGGTGCTGATGTCGCGTGACGCGCGGGATCGGTCCTTTGCCCGCATGGTCAAGGCCGCCTATGACGGGCGCTGCGCGATTTCGGGGCTGGATCTTCGCAACGGGTTTGGCCGCGCCGAAGTGCAGGCCGCCCATATCCGCCCGGTCAAGCACGCAGGTCCTGACGTGGTGCAGAACGGGCTGGCGCTGTCGGCGACGCTGCACTAGATGTTCGACCGGGGCCTGATTTCGGTGGGCGATGATCACCGCATTCTGGTGTCTGAAAACAAGGTGTCGCCCGAGGTGCGCAAACGACTGATCTGCCCCAGCGGACGGTTGCACTTGCCCGCAAACAGGCGTGATCATCCGCATCCTGAATACCTGCGCTTTCACCGTGAAAATGTCTTTGGAGCCGCCGCATGACCCTGCCCATCCAGCCCGACCGTTTCCTGTCAGATCTGCACACCCTGCGGGGCTTTGGCGCGGCCGGGGTCGGCAAAGGGGTCAGCCGCCGCGCCTATTCGGCCGACGATCTGGCCGCGCGGGACTGGCTGGCCGCGCAGATGGCGGATGCGGGGCTGGCGGTGCAGTTTGATCCGGTGGGCAATCTGTTCGGGCTGGCCGATGGCCCGTCGCTGCTGATCGGTTCGCACAGCGACAGCCAGCCCGAAGGGGGCTGGCTGGACGGGGCCCTGGGGGTGGTTGCGGGGCTCGAGATCGCGCGCGCGGCCCGCGCGGCGGGCGGGCCTGCAATATCCGTGGTCAGCTTTCAGGACGAAGAGGGCCGGTTTGGCGTCACCACCGGCAGTGCCATCTGGGGTGGCGCGCTGACGCTGGGCGATGCCGACCGGCTGACCGACTATGACGGGCACAGCCTGGGGCAGGCGCGGATGGCTCTGGGTGACCGGGCGGGCGGGTTTGTGGATCCTGCGCGCTTCACCGGATGTCTTGAGATGCATATCGAACAGGGTCCGGTGCTGGATCGTTCTGGCGACCGGCTGGGGGTGGTGGGCGACATCGTGGGGATCCGCGATCTGCGCCTGAGCTTTCACGGTGAACAGAACCATGCGGGCACCACGCCCATGGCGCTGCGCAAGGATGCGTTTCAGACGCTGTCGCGCTTTAACACCCTGCTGAACGAACGCTTCCGCAATGTTGTCACGCCGCAGACCGTCTGGACCATTGGCCATGTGGATCTGCACCCCAATGCGTCGTCGATCGTGCCCGGACGGGCCAGCCTGTCAGTGCAATGGCGCGACGGCGATCGCGACCGGCTTGACCGGATGGAACAGATCGTGCGCGACAGTGCAGCCGATGCGGCCGCTGAAACGGGGGTAGAGGTACGCTTTGGGTCGCGGCTGGGACTCGATCCGGTGGCGATGGATGCGCGGCTGGCGGGGCATCTGGCGGATGCGGCCGAGGCCGAAGCGCCGGGGGCCTGGCGCCGCATGCCATCGGGGGCGCTGCATGATGCCACCAACGTGTCACGGCTGATGCCGGTGGCGATGCTGTTTGTGCCATCCATCGGCGGGATCAGTCATGATTTCGCCGAAGACACGGATGAAGCCGATCTGCTCACCGGCCTGCGCGCGCTGGCGCGGGCGGCTGTGGCGGCTGCGGAGCGTTAGGGTCAGCTCCAGCTCACATCGCCCAGAAAGATATAGCCCGCGCCATAGATCGTCTTGATCAGGCGGGGGTTCTTGGGGTCTTCGCGCAGTTTTGTGCGCAGGCGCGAAATGCGCACATCCATCGCCCGGTCGAAACTGTCGCCTGCCGCACTGCCCAGGCTTTCCTGCATCTGCGCGCGGCTGATCAGGCGCCTTGGGCTTTCCAGAAACAGGCGCAGAACTTCGCCTTCGGCATGGGAAAACGGGGTGGTTGCACCGCTGTCATCGACCAGCATGTAACTGTCGAAATCAGCGACCCAGCCGTGAAAGGCCGCCCGGTTGCCCGCCTGCATCGGCGTGCGGTTGCCGCCGCGCAGGCGGGCGCGGATGCGGGCGACGACCTCGGCGGGGTCAAAGGGTTTGGTGATATAGTCATCGGCCCCAAGCTCGAGCCCGGTCACCCGGTCCTGCACCTGCGCGCGGCCCGAGATGATGATCACCGACGCCCCCTGTTCCAGCGCCAGCCGGTGCACCAGCGCCAGCCCGTCGGTGTCGGGCAGCGACAGATCCACCAGGCAGACATCGGGCGTGGCGCGCTGCAGGGCGGCTTCGAATTCGCGGGCGCGGGCAAAGCTCTGGGTGCGGAACCCGGCCTCGTCCAGGGCCTGGGTCAGGATCCGGCGGATTTCGGGTTCGTCATCAAGGATGGTGACCAAGGGTGCGGTCATGGGGTGGCTCCCGGAGCAAGCAGATCGGCCAGCTGCGACCGGTCAAAGGGTTTGCGCAGGATCGGCGCCGATGCCGCCGCCTGCGCATAAAGCGGGTCCGACGGCGCCAGCGCGGTCATCAGGACACAAGGCATCTGCGTGTCCTGCAACCGTGTGACAAGGTCAAGCCCCGTGGCCACGCCATTCAGGTTGATGTCCGACAGCACCAGCCCGATTTGCGGCAGATCCGCAGTCAGGGCGATGGCTTCGTCCACCGATGCCGCTTCGATCACGGAATGGCCCAGATCGGTCAGCATATCGCGGATTTCGGCCCGGATGGGATCGCTGTCTTCGACCAGCAACACCAGCGTGCCGCCGCTGTCGGGGGCCGGGCGGAAGGGCAGGCGCAGTGTCACCAGCGCGCCGGTGGGGGTGTTGGACAGCTGCAGATCGCCCCCCGCCAGCTTGACCATGTCATAGACCATCGGCAGGCCCAGCCCGGATCCTTCGCCGCCCTTGGTGGTAAAGAATGGATCCAGTGCCTGCACCAGCGCGTCCTTGGAAAAGCCGGGGCCGGTGTCGCCCACGGTGATGACGATCCAGACATCGGGCACCACATGGGCGCTGACGGTGATCTGGCCGCTTGTGCCGCAGGCGTCGCGCGCATTCAGCAGCAGGTTCAGCAGCGCATCCTGCAGCATGCCCGGATCAAGCAGAGCGCGGGCGCCATCGGTGTGATCAAGCACGCTCAGCCCCAGCCCCTGCGGCAGCGCCGAATTGGCCAGCAGCTTGAAATCATCCAGCAGCACCGGCAGGTCGGTGGCCACCGGGCGCAGGGTGCGGTGGCCGGTCATGTCTGCGATCCGGTCCAGCAACCGCCCGCCCCGTTTGGCCGCATCGCGGATCAGCGTGCTGAGCGCGCGGGCGTCATCGGGCAGATCCAGCCGGTCCAGGCGGCTCTGCGCGCCCAGGATGATGGTCAGCAGGTTGGAAAAGTCATGCGCCAGCCCGCTGGTGATCTGGGCGGCCAGCGTCCGGCGGCGGGTCTGTTGCAGGGCGACGCGGGCCTGGGTTTCGGCCGTCACATCCATCGACAGGATATAGACCCCGCCATCGGTATCGGGGGTAAAGGCCACGCGGATGCGCAGCCCGCTGGGGCCTTCGGTAAACTCGAAAACCGAACTTTGCCCGACAAACGCGGCCTCGAGATAGGGCGCGATCTTGGAAAACGCATCCGGCCCGAGCGCGTCGCTGATATGCATGCCCGTGATCGCAGACGGACGTCCGGGGATGACCGAATTCAGCCGCCGGTTGGAATAGGTATAGATGCCGTCGGGCCCCACATGCGCGATATGGGCGGGCATCATTTCGGTGGTCATGCGGGTGCGGGCTTCGATCTCGGTCAGTTGGCGTTTGGTTTCTTCCAGCGTGGTGATGGTCGATGCCAGCTGGCGGTTGGTGGCCGACAGCTCTTCGGAATGGGCCAGCACCTGATCGGACAGCTCTTCGGATCGGGCGCGCAGCAATTGCTCGGACCGCCTTGTGCGGGTGATGTCGGTATAGACCGACACCCAGCCGCCCTGCGGCAGGGGCGATCCTTCGACGCTCAGGATGCGGCCATTGGCGCGGATGCGCTCGGTGTAGTGCGGTTCGAATGCACGGGCGAGCTCGACCTTGGCACGCACAAAGTCGTCAATGTCGTCGACCGGCCCGTATTCCCCCGACAGCGCCAGAAACCGAAGCGTATCGCCAAAGCCCGCGCCGCGCTGCACCAGCGCGTCGGGCAGGTTGAACATGGTCTGAAAGGGCCGGTTGCTGACCACCAGTTCGAGGTTGCTGTCATAGATCGACAGCGCCTGCGCAATCAGGTTGAGCCCGGCCGTGGTGTAATCCGCCTGGCTTTGCGTGCCGTTCATGTCTGCCCCCCTGGCCGCGCGGCCCGATCTTGGGGGGCGGCGCGTGGCGCAAGATTAGCGCCTGTGGCTGCGGGTGCAAGATTGCGGGATGCGCCTGCGGGCGGCGCAGCGGCTGCGGATCGGGCTGTTACAATTCGTAAGAATTCGGAAATCATCAGGAAAAAATTGACGGGGAAAGTCGGGATCAGCCAAGGTTGCGGCAGGACGCGCATCCGTGCGCGAGGGAGGATAGATTTTGGCGCAGACGCATGACGGCGTCGGAGAGGGTGTGTCCCTTCCGGCCCTTTTGAAACGCAATGTTCGTGAATTCGGGTCGTCGCCGGCCTATCGCGAAAAGGAATTCGGGATCTGGCAGAGCTGGACCTGGGCCGAGACCGCCGACGAGATTCAGGCGCTGGCCCTTGGCCTGATCAATCTGGGTGTGCGCGAAGGTGATTTCATCGCCGTGATCGGGCGCAACCGGCCTTATCTCTACTGGTCGATTCTGGCCGCCGAGAGCGTGGGCGCGGTGCCGGTGCCGCTCTATCAGGACGCGGTCGCCGAAGAGATGGCCTATGTGCTGGAACACTGCGGCGCCCGGTTCGTGATCGCGGCGGATCAGGAACAGGTCGACAAGGTGATCGAGGTGCAGGACCGCCTGCATCAGTTCGAGCATCTGATCTATCTCGATCCGCGCGGGATGCGCAAATACGACCACACCACGCTGCATGAATTCAGCCATGTGCAGGCGCAGGGCCGCGCCGCCCATGACGAGCTGATCGGCGAGCTCGAGCGCCGGATTGCGACGCTGACGCTCGATAGCACCTGTGTGATGCTCTACACGTCGGGGACCACCGGCAAGCCCAAGGGCGTGGTTCTATCGAACCGCAACGTGATCGAAACGGCGCGGGCGTCGAGCAGCTTTGACAAGCTGAAACTGGATGACGAGATCCTGGCCTATCTTCCGATGGCCTGGGTGGGCGATTTCATCTTTTCCATCGGGCAGGCTTATTGGACGGGGTTCTGCGTGAACTGCCCCGAAAGCGCCGACACGATGATGACCGATCTGCGTGAGATCGGGCCGACCTATTACTTTGCGCCGCCACGGGTATTTGAAACGCAGCTGACCAATGTGATGATCCGCATGGAAGATGCGGGCGCGTTCAAGCAGCGCATGTTCAAGCATTTCATGGACCATGCGCGCAAGGTCGGGCCAAAGATCCTGGATGGCGAACCGGTGGGTCTGATGGACCGCATCAAATACGCCGTCGGCGACATGATGATCTATGGTCCGCTCAAGAACACGCTGGGGTTCAGCCGCGTGCGCGTCGGCTATACTGCGGGCGAGGCGATCGGCCCCGAGATCTTTGATTTCTACCGCTCGCTGGGGATCAACCTCAAACAGCTTTATGGCCAGACCGAAGCGACGGTGTTCATCACCGCGCAGCCCGACGGGCAGGTGCGGTCGGACACGGTGGGCGTGCCAAGCCCCGGCGTCGAGATCCGCATCGCCGACAATGGCGAAGTGTTCTACCGCTCGCCCGGTGTGTTCGTGGAATACTACAAGAACCCCGAAAGCACCGCCGGCACCAAGGATGCCGAAGGCTGGGTGGCCACAGGGGATGCCGGGTTTATCGAACCCGATACCGGCCATCTGCGCATCATCGACCGCGCCAAGGATGTCGGAAAGATGGCCGATGGGGCCCTGTTCGCGCCGAAATATGTCGAAAACAAGCTGAAGTTCTTCCCCAACATTCTGGAAGCTGTGGTCTTTGGCAACGGGCGTGACGAATGCACGGCGTTCATCAACATCGACCTGACGGCGGTGGGCAACTGGGCCGAGCGCAACAACATCGCCTATGCGTCCTATCAGGAGTTGGCGGGCCATCCCAAGGTGCTCGAAACGATCCAGTCCCATGTGGAAGAGGTCAACCGGTCGGTGGCCGAAGATCAGATGCTGTCGGGCTGTCAGGTGCATCGCTTTGTGGTGCTCCACAAAGAGCTTGATGCCGATGATGGCGAACTGACCCGAACCCGCAAGGTGCGCCGCCGGATCATCGAAGACAAATACGCAGACATCATCGCCGCGCTTTATGACGGCTCGCCCCAGGTGAGCACGGTGACCGAGGTGACCTATGAGGACGGGCGCACCGGGTCGATCAGCGCGACGCTCGATGTGCGTGATGCGCCCGTGGTGGCGCTGCAGCAGAAGATGGCGGCGGAATGAGGGATGCCGAACCGGCGCTCGGCCTGCGGCCATCGCCCCGCCCGCCATCCCATCGGGCCGCATTGCGGCATCTTAGGAACATGAAGAAAGGCCTGAGACATGCTTGATCAGACCGAAGGCTATATCACCGAGGATGGCCGCAAGATCGGCGGCGTGGTGATGGAAATGAAGAACATCACGCTGCGCTTTGGCGGGGTGGTCGCGATCAAGGACATTTCCTTTGACATCCGCGAAGGCGAGATCCGTGCGATCATCGGCCCCAACGGGGCCGGCAAGTCGTCCATGCTGAACGTGATTTCGGGCTTTTATGTGCCGCAAGAGGGCGAGGTCTGGTTCCGCGGTGCGCCGCGGCCCCAGATGAAGCCCTATCAGGTGGCGCAGCAGGGGATTGCGCGGACCTTCCAGAACATCGCCCTGTTCGAAGGCATGAGCGTGCTGGACAATGTGATGACCGGGCGGCTGACCCAGATGGATGCCAGCCTGTGGAAACAGGCGCTGTGGAAATGGGGCGGCGCCGAAAAGGAAGAGGTGGCCAACCGTGAGATCGCCGAGAAGATCATTGATTTCCTCGAGATCCAGAACATCCGCAAGACCCCTGTGGCGCGGCTGCCTTATGGTCTGAAAAAACGCGTGGAGCTGGCGCGGGCGCTGGCGGCAGAGCCCAAGCTGTTGCTGTTGGACGAGCCGATGGCGGGGATGAATGTCGAGGAAAAAGAGGACATGAGCCGCTTTATCCTGGATGTGAATGATGAATTCGGCACCACCATCGCGCTGATCGAGCACGATATGGGTGTGGTGATGGACCTGTCCGACCGTGTGGTCGTGATGGATTACGGCAAGAAGATCGGCGACGGCACCCCCGATGAGGTGCGCAGCAATCAGGACGTGATCGACGCGTATCTGGGGGTGAGCCATGACTGATTTTCTGGGTGCATGGGAGGGAGGCCCGGATGCCTGATCAACTGCTTTTTGCGATGGAGGTCACGCTGAATGGCCTCATGGCCGGGGTGCTTTATGCGCTGGTCGCCCTTGGGTTCGTTCTGATCTTCAAGGCGTCGGGGATCTTCAACTATGCCCAAGGTGTCATGGCGCTTTTTGCGGCGATGACGCTGGTGGGGATCATGAAGGGTCAGGTGCCGTTTTCGCATCTGATCAATGCGATCTTCGGGACCGACATTCATTACTTTGGCTGGCATGTGCCATCGCTGATCGCGATCCTGCTGACCTGTGTGGTCATGGTCGGTCTGGCCTGGTGCGTGCAGTATTTCATCATGCGCCATCTGGTGAATCAGGAACCCATCATTCTGTTCATGGCGACCATCGGTCTGGCCTATTTCCTTGAAGGGTTTTCGGATCTGATGTGGGGGTCCGAGATCAAGAAGCTGGATGTGGGGCTGCCGCAGGGCATCAACGAAACCATCGACCGGGTGACCTTTGACTGGTTCGGCTACGGGTTCTTCATCGACAATCTGGACATCGTGGCCACGGTGATCGCGGCACTGCTGGTGGTCGCGCTGGTGGTGTTCAGTCAGTACACCCGCGAAGGCCGCGCCATGCGGGCTGTGGCCGATGACCATCAGGCGGCGCTGTCGGTCGGGGTTTCCCTGAACTTCATCTGGGTGATGGTGTGGTCGGTTGCGGGCTTTGTCGCGCTGGTTGCGGGCATCATGTGGGGGACAAAGTCGGGCGTGCAGTTTTCGCTGTCGCTGATCGCGCTGAAGGCGCTGCCGGTGCTGATGCTGGGCGGGTTCACGTCGATCCCCGGTGCGATTGTCGGCGGGCTGATCATCGGGGTCGGTGAAAAGCTGTTCGAATTTGCCCTTGGCCCGGCGCTTGGCGGCGCGACGGAGAACTGGTTTGCCTATGTGCTGGCGCTGGTCTTCCTGGTGTTCCGCCCGCAGGGCCTGTTCGGAGAGAAGATCATCGAGAGGGTATGACCGGTCCCCGGAGGGGCGACCCCGTTGCGCGATGCGCAACGAGGCCCGCCCGCCCGGGACCTTCGCCAGGCCGCTTTGGCCCAGCCGTAAGGGAAGGCATGAGATGAAGAAATGGATTGCCATCATCAACGTGATCGCCTGGTCCGGGTTCTGGGCCTTTGGCTACCTGGCCATCAGCGCCCAGGGACTGAGTGAAACGCAGCTTGTCGTGGCCGCCTTTCTGGCCTTTGCCGGCCTGGTGAGCGGATCCATCGCATATATGCGCCTGGTGCGCCTGTCCGAGGACAGCGGCTATGCGCGAAAAACAAATCAGCTTGCCCCGGAGGAACGGGATCGGGCGCAGGCACAGTGGGGGGAATGACGGATGTTCTATCGTGAGGCGGGGGATTTCAAAACCTCCTATGTCGAGGATGGCCAGACCTTTCCGATCCGGTTCGACCGGTACAGGTACTATTTCGTTCTGGCGGTGGCCTTTGGGATCGTTCCGTTTTTCATCAATGATTACTGGGCGAACGCGATCCTGCTGCCGTTTCTGATCTATGCCATCGCGGCCATCGGGCTGAACATCCTGACCGGGTATTGCGGGCAGGTCAGCCTGGGCACCGGGGGGTTCATGGCGGTCGGGGCCTATTCGTGCTACAAGCTGATGACGGCCTTTCCTGATGTGAGCATGTTCATCCACGTGCTGCTGGCCGGGGGCATCACCGCTCTGGTCGGGGTTGTGTTTGGCCTGCCAAGCCTGCGGATCAAGGGGTTCTATCTGGCGGTGGCGACGCTGGCGGCGCAGTTCTTTCTGGTCTGGCTCTTCAACCGTGTCGCGTGGTTCTATAACTATTCGGCATCCGGCCAGATCAACGCGCCCGAGCGTGAGGTCTTTGGCATCATCATCACCGGGCCCAATGCCACATCCACTGCGGCCTATCTGTTCTGCCTGATTTTCCTTGTGGCCAGCGCGTTGGTGGCGCGCAATCTGACGCGCGGCACCATCGGGCGCACCTGGATGGCGATCCGCGACATGGACATCGCGGCCGAGATCATCGGGGTGAACCCGCTGCGGGCCAAGCTGACGGCCTTTGCGGTCAGCTCGTTCTTTGTGGGGATTTCGGGGGCCCTGTTCTTTGCGGTCTATCTGGGCGCGGTCGAGGTCGGCGAGGCCTTTGGCATCCAGAAGTCCTTTCTGGTGCTGTTCATGATCATCATTGGCGGTCTGGGGTCGATCTTTGGATCCTTTGCGGGGGCTGCGTTCCTGGTGCTGCTGCCTGTGGCGCTCAAGGTCTTTGGCGTCGACATCATGGGCTGGCCCACCGACATCGTGGCGCATTTCCAGCTGGTGATCGTGGGAGGCCTGATCATCCTGTTCCTGATCCTGGAACCGCACGGGCTGGCGCAGCTGTGGCGCGTTGCCAAGGAAAAACTGCGGCTCTGGCCGTTCCCGCACTGATGCGGTGATGCACGACCTATCGGCCTGACCCGAATGCCGGGTCGGCCCCACCCAAAGAAACGGGGTCTACCCGTCTCACCATCGGACGCTACCAAGGGAGGAATGACCCCGATGAAACTGAAAGTGACTAGCCTGGCGCTTGGCGCCCTGATGGCCGCGGCGCCGGCGATGGCGGATCTTGTGATGCCGTCGCTCAGCTACCGGACCGGTCCCTATGCGGCGGGCGGGATCCCGTTTGCCGACGGTTATGCCGACTATTTCACGCTGCTCAACGAACGCGATGGCGGTATTGGCGGCGTGCCGGTCCGGCTGCTGGAATGTGAAACCGGCTACAACACCGAAAAAGGTGTGGAATGCTATGAATCGACCAAGGGCGAAGGCGCGCTGGTCTATCAGCCGCTGTCGACCGGGATCACCTATCAGCTGATCCCCAAGACCACCGCAGATGACATCCCGCTGCACACGCTGGGCTATGGCCGGACATCGGCCAAGAATGGCGACGTGTTCAGCCATACCTTCAACTATCCTGCGAACTACTGGGATGGTGCGTCGGGGGCGATCAACTATCTGCTCGAGGTCAATGACAACGATCTGAGCGGCAAGAAGATCGCGCTGGTCTATCACAACTCGGCCTATGGCAAAGAACCGATCCGCACGCTGGAAACGCTGGCCGAAAAGCATGGGTTCGAGCTTAGCCTGCTGCCGGTCGACCATCCCGGTCAGGAACAGAAATCGCAATGGCTGCAGATCCGCCGGGACCGTCCGGACAATGTGATCATGTGGGGCTGGGGCGTGATGAACCAGGTTGCCATTCAGGAAGCCGCCAACATCCGCTTCCCGATGGAAGATTTCATCGGCATCTGGTGGTCGGGTGGCGACCATGACGTGCTGCCCGCAGGCGAAGCCGCCGATGGGTACAAGGCGCTGACCTTCCACGCGGTGGGCGATGATTTCCCGGTCTTCGACGACATCCAGACCCATGTGGTCGACAAGGGCCTGGCCGCCGGTGCCGGTGATCAGGTGGGTAACGTGCTTTACAATCGTGGCCTTTACGCCGCCATGCTCGCCGCCGAAGCGGTGAAAGAGGCGCAGGAAATCCACGGTGTGGCCGACATCACGCCCAGCATGATGCGTGACGGCATGGAAGCGCTGGAAATGACCGAAGAGCGCATGGCCGCCCTTGGCCTGCCGAACTTTGGCCCGGCATTCACCGCATCGTGTGAAAACCACGGTGGTGACGGCTATGTCGGTGTGACCCAGTGGGATGCCAAGAACCAGACCTGGTCGCTGGTGTCGGATTTCGCGCCCACCGATGGCGACGTGATCGGCGCCCTCGTGGATGAAGATTCCGGTGCTTACGCAGCCGAAAACAACATCCCGTCGAACTGCAACTAACTGACCCGGACCGGCCGCCCGCCCGCGGTGGCCGGTCCCCCAAGCCCTGGAGAAACCGATGCTGGACGCGACCCAAGATCAGCCCCAGAGCGCCGCGCAGGCGGCCGAGACCCTTCTTGAGGTCAACAATATCGAGGTGATCTACAACCATGTGATCCTTGTTCTCAAAGGGGTCAGCCTGCAGGTGCCCAAGGGCGGGATCACCGCGCTTTTGGGTGGCAACGGGGCAGGCAAGACCACGACGCTCAAGGCGGTGTCGAACCTGCTGCATTCCGAACGCGGAGAGGTCACCAAAGGTGCCATCCGCTATCGTGGGGAAACCGTGCATGACCTTGATCCGGCCGACCTGGTGCGCAAGGGCGTGATCCAGGTGATGGAAGGCCGCCACTGTTTCGAACACCTCACCGTCGAAGAAAACCTGTTGACCGGCGCCTATACGCGCAAGGTGTCCAAGGGTGACATCGATGCCGATCTTGAAATGGTGTACACCTATTTCCCGCGCCTGCGCGAACGGCGCCGCAGTCAGGCGGGCTATACATCGGGCGGGGAACAGCAGATGTGCGCGATTGGCCGGGCGCTGATGTCGCGGCCCGAAACCATCCTGCTGGACGAACCGTCCATGGGCCTGGCGCCGCAGCTGGTCGAACAGATCTTCGAGATCGTGAAAGAGGTCAACGAAAAGGAAGGCGTGACCTTTCTGCTGGCCGAACAGAACACCAATGTGGCGCTGCGCTATGCCCATTACGGGTACATCCTGGAATCGGGCCGTGTGGTGATGGATGGCCCCGCCGCCGAACTGCGCGAGAACCCGGACGTCAAGGAATTCTATCTCGGCATGTCGGATGAGGGCCGCAAATCCTTTCGCGACGTCCGATCCTATCGCCGCCGCAAGCGGTGGCTGAGCTGATGAAGGATCAGGTCATGTCCCATTTTGATACTCTTGAGACCCGCAGCGCGGACGAGCGCACCGCGCAGCAGATCGAGGCGCTGAAATCGCAGCTGGCCCTGGCCGCATCGGCACCGGGCACCTGCCGGATTACGGATGTCGAGATCACGGATCTGTCCGATCTGGTCAAGCTGCCGGTGCTGCGAAAATCCGATCTCAGCGCCTGGCAGACCGAAAACCCGCCATTTGGGGGGATCCACACGTCGAACGTGGCGCATGTCTTTCAGTCGCCTGGACCGATCTATGAACCGGGCGGGGTGACGCATGACTGGTGGCGGATGGGCCGCTTTCTGCATGCCACGGGCATTGGCGCCGATGACATCGTGCACAATTGCTTTGGGTATCATCTGACCCCGGCCGGCATGATCTTTGAAAGCGGCGCGCGGGCCGTGGGCGCCAAGGTGCTGCCTGCGGGCACCGGCCAGACCGAATTGCAGGTCACGGCCGCGCGCGACATCGGCACCACGGCCTATGCGGGCACGCCTGATTACCTCAAGATCATCCTCGACAAGGCCGATGAGATGGGGGTCTCGCTGAAGATCTCGAAGGCGGCGGTCGGGGGCGGGGCGCTGTTCCCGTCGCTGCGTCAGGATTATGCGGATCGCGGGATCACCTGCCGTCAAAGCTATGCCACGGCTGATCTTGGCAACATCGCTTATGAAAGTGCCGCGCTTGAAGGCATGATCGTTGACGAGATGGTGATCGTCGAGCTGCTGACACCGGGCACCGGCAAACCTGTCGAACCCGGCGAGGTCGGCGAAGTCGTGGTCACCACGCTGAACCCCGACTATCCGCTGATCCGCTTTGCCACCGGAGACCTGAGCGCGGTGCTGCCGGGCCAAAGCCCTTGTGGCCGCACCAACATGCGCATCAAGGGCTGGATGGGCCGGGCCGACCAGACCACCAAGATCAAGGGCATGTTCGTGCGCCCCGAACAGGTGGCGGCGCTGGTCGATCGCCATGACGAGATCGCCCGCGCCCGTGTCGTCGCCACCCGCGAGGGCGAGATGGACCGCATGACGGTGCGCATCGAAAGCACCGGTGGCGATGCGGCGACCTATGCCAGTTCGGTGGCCGATGTGCTCAAGCTCAAGGGTGTGATCGAGATCGTCGAGCCGGGCGCGCTGCCGCGCGACGGGCTGGTGATCGAAGATCAGCGCAAATACGACTGATCCTGATGGTTCTGCCGCCTCTGGGCAATCGCAGTTGGCCATGCTAGCTGGGATCGATTGTTCAAGACGGCAGAGCCGGTGACCCAGATCGACCAGACCCAGATCAAACCCGCAACCCGCCGGCGCAGCCGGCGTGTCGAGCGTCATCCCGCGCTGGCCACGGTGGCGACACTTGCCGCGCTGATCTGCCTTGTGCCCATGGTGGCGGTGGTGCTGTCGGCCTTCAGCGGTGGCACCGACACGCTGCAGCAGCTGATGCAGACGGTGCTGCCTGGCTATGCCGGGACCACGCTGTCGCTGGTGGCCATGGTGGCGGCGGGGACGCTGGCGATTGGCACCGGGGCGGCGTGGCTGGTGACCATGACGCGCTTTCCCGGCGTGCGGTTTTTCGAGGCCGCATTGGTGCTGCCGCTGGCCTTTCCGGCCTATGTTCTGGCCTATGCCTATACCTTTGTGCTCGACCATCCGGGCATCGTGCAGGCCACGCTGCGTGATCTGACCGGCTGGGGGCCGCGCGACTACTGGTTTCCTGAAATCCGGTCGCTGGGCGGGGCGGCGGCGATGCTTGTGCTGGTGCTTTATCCTTATGTCTATCTGCTGGCACGGGCCGCGTTCCTGCAGCAAAGCGCGCAGGCCTTTCTGGCCGCCCGCGCCCTGGGATCCAGCCCGATCCGCGCCTTTTTCCGCGTCAGCCTGCCAATGGCGCGCCCGGCGATTGCGGGCGGGGTGCTGCTCGCGGTGATGGAGACCATCGCCGATTTCGGCACCGTCGCCTATTTTGGGGTGCAGACCTTTGCCACCGGGATCTACACCAGCTGGTTCACCCTGGCCGACCGGGTGGCAGCATCACAGCTGGCGCTGTGCCTGCTGGTCTTTGCCCTGTGTCTGGCGGTGTTCGAACGTCAGCAGCGCGGGCAGGCGCGGTATCATCAGGCGGGCAAACGCGCCGCGCCGCTGCCCCCGGCGCAGCTGACGGGCGCGCGGGCCTGGATGGCGATGGTGCTCTGTGCGGTGCCGGTGTTGCTGGGCTTTGTGCTGCCGGTGATCATCCTGATCATTATGGGCATCGGATCCGAGCAGGATCTGCTGAGCCGCCGCTATGTGGGCTTTGTGCGCAATTCGCTGACGCTGGCGTCGATTGCGGCTGTGGTGACGGTGGCGGCGGCGATTGCGGTGGGGTTCTATCAGCGCGTGCAACCGGGGCGGCGCGCGACCATGACGGCCTATGTGGCACGTCTGGGCTATGCGGTGCCGGGTGGGGTGATCGCGGTGGGTCTGATCGTGCCCTTTGCGGGCTTCGACAATGCGCTGGACGCGTGGATGCGGGCGACATTCGACATCTCCACCGGGCTGCTGATCACCGGGTCGATCTGGTTGCTGATCGCGGCCTATATGGTGCGCTTTCTGGCGGCTGCTTTGGGGGCCTATGAAGGTGGGCAGGCCACGGTGCATGCCAATATGGATGCCGCTGCGCGGTCGCTGGGGCAGGGACCGCTTGGCACGCTGCGCCGGGTGCATCTGCCGCTGCTGACACCCAGCCTGCTGACGGCGCTGCTGATCGTCTTTGTCGATGTGATGAAAGAGCTGCCCGCGACACTGATCATGCGGCCCTTCAACTATGACACGCTTGCGGTTCAGGCCTATCGGCTGGCGTCGGATGAGCGGCTCGAAGGGGCGGCGGTGCCGTCGCTGGTGATCCTTGCCGTGGGGCTGTTGCCGGTCCTGCTGATCTGCCGTCAGGTGGGGCGGCACCGCTAGCGCCTGTTCAGCGCAGCGCCACCAGCAGATAGCGCGCGGTGCTGTGATGCGAGGTCTGCAACGTCAGTGCCTGCGCCCGCTGGAACCGCAGCGTGTCGCCCGCATCCAGCCGGTATTCTTCACCATCCAGCGTGACGATAAGGTGACCTTCGCGCAGCAGCAGATGAAATTCATGGGCCGCGTTCTGGGCGGTCAGGTCGATGTCGACGCGCGCGCTGATGGGCAGGTCGCATTCGGTGACCTCGGCCCCCAGAGCATCGGCACCCGGCGACAGGATGCGCTGTTTCTGCCCGGTGGTGGGATCCAGCGAATAGGTTTGGTCGGCGGGCGGCACATGCGCGGGATAGGGCGCATCGCCCGCCTGCACGAGCCGGGCCGTCGGCATGTCAAAGGCGGCCGCCAGTTTCGACAGGGCCTCGGCGCTTGGGCTGGTTTCAAGGTTTTCGATCCGCGACAGCGTGGCCCGGCTGACCGCGCTGCGGTCGGCCAGATCTTCCAGTGTCCAGCCATGCGACTGTCTCAGGGCCCGCAGATGGCGGGCAAGGCGGGTCGAGAATGAGGAGGTCATGCCCTGAAAATGTGAGCGCGGCGCAGAAATTTCAACGCTTTTGACACCGGAACGCAGCGGCGCGAATCTGTCGGGCACCTCGCAACAAAAAACCGCGCCAGAGGGCGCGGTTTCGAAAGCTTCGATCAGACAAACTGATCTGCGCGGTTCAGCCTTGACGGGCTTTGAACTTGCGCTGCGTCTTGTTGATCACGTAAACGCGGCCTTTGCGACGCACGACGCGGCAGTCGCGGTGCCGGTTCTTGAGCGAGCGGAGCGAGTTCTTGACCTTCATCGCCGGTCTCCTGTTCGTTGCGGCGCGGGCCTGCGCCTGGGTTGCGGGTGCTTCGGTGGCCGAAGCCGCCGAAACAGTGAATTCATGGTGGGCGATACTGGGATCGAACCAGTGACCCCTACGATGTCAACGTAGTGCTCTACCGCTGAGCTAACCGCCCGTTATGATCCAACGTGGCCTGCACCCCAAAAAGATGGGGCGCGGAAAACCGCGCCGGTAGGGGCGGTCTATAAAAGGAGTCGCTGAGGGGTTCAAGAGGTTTCGAACTTTATTATTTCCGGTCTATGTTGACGGCCTGAAGGGGAATCTCATGACTGAATCCGCATATGTGTTGACCAGACCGACGCGCCTGACGTCTCGGGTGGTGTTTGCGTCGCCGCATAGCGGACGGTCCTATGATCCGGCGTTTCTGGATCAGTCCATTCTGGGGGCCGATTTGATTCGGTCATCCGAAGATGCCTTTGTCGACGATCTGTTTGCAGCCGCGCCCGACCATGGCGCGCCGTTCTTGCAGGCGGTGCAGCCGCGCGCCTATCTGGATCTCAACCGCAGCCCGGACGAGCTTGATCCCGCGCTGATCCATGGTGTGCCCCGGCGCGGGCACAATCCGCGGGTTGCGTCGGGTCTGGGCGTGGTGCCGCGGGTGGTGGCCAATGGGCGGTCGATCTATCGCGGCAAGATCCCGCTGGCCGAAGCCGAACGCCGGATCGACACGATCTGGAAGCCCTATCATCAGGCGCTGCAGGATCTGCTGTACGAAGCCTGGGCGCGATTCGGCTCGGCGATTCTGCTGGATTGCCATTCCATGCCGCGCGAAGCGGTGGACAATACCGTGTTTCCGGGCGGCAGGCGGCCCGACATCGTGCTGGGGGACCGGTTCGGCGCCTCGGCTGCGCCCGACATCGTGGATCATGTCGAATCGGCGTTTGCCTCGGCCGGTCTGCGGGTGGCGCGCAACGCGCCCTTTGCGGGGGCGTTCATCACCCAGGCCTATGGTCGCCCGTCGCGCAATCAGCACGCCATCCAGATCGAGATTGACCGCTCGGTCTATATGGACGAGGCCCGCATCGCCCCCAACGCCCAGTACGACGCGTTCCGCGATCTGTTGCGCGGGGTGATTGCGGATCTGGCGGTGATCGGCGGGCAGAGCCTTCCGCTGGCGGCCGAATAGCGCGTCAGCGCAGCGACCGCCCCTTGATGATCGCATCGCTGCCAAAGCGCGCGCGGATCTGGTCGGTGGCGCGTTCCGCGCTGGACCGCTGCGCCTGACCGGGATCCAGCAGATCGCCCGACAGATCGGCCTGCGCTTCGGGCACCAGATCCGACAGCCCCACACCGATCAGCCGGAACGGCCCGCTGCGCCCGGCCTGATCGAAGAGCGCGCGCGCCTCGCGATAGATCTTGTCGGCCATCTGGGTGGGGTCGCGCAGCGCGTGGCGCCGGGTCAGGATCCGGTGATCGCTGCGCTTGAGCTTGAGCGTCACCACCCGCCCCGCCAGCCCGCGCGCCTTGGCCCGGTCCGACACCTGTTCGCCAAGCCTCCAGATATGGCCATCAAGGATGTCGGCATCGCTGGTGTCTTCGAAAAAGGTGGTTTCCTTCGAGATCGACTTGACCGGTTCATGGGCATTGACCCGGCGCGCGTCCTGCCCGCGGGCCAGATGCCATAGCCGGTCCCCCATGGATCCGAACCGCGCCACCAGATCCGCTTTGTCCCATCGCAGCAGGTCGGTAAAGCTGCGGATGCCTGCGCGGTCCAGCGCGTCGCGCGTGGCCGCACCGACACCCCAGATCAGCCCCACCGGCTTGTCGGCCAGAAAGGCGGTGGTTTCGGCCTTGCCGATCACCGAAAACCCGTGCGGCTTATCGAGATCCGAGGCCACCTTGGCCAGGAATTTGTTGTGGCTGAGTCCGATGGACCCGGTCACGCCCAGCTCGCCGCGCATCCTGCGCACCAGACCGGCCAGCATCACCGCAGGAGGCGCGCCATGCAGCCGTTCGGTGCCCGACAGATCCAGAAACGCTTCGTCCAGCGACAGGGGCTGAATGGCGGGGGTCAGATCCTCCATCATGGCTCGGATCTGGCGCGACACCTCGACATAGACCTGCATGCGCGGCTTGATCACCACCGCGTCGGGGCACAGCTGCAGCGCCTTGAACATCGGCATGGCCGAGCGCACCCCGCGAATGCGCGCCACATAGCAGGCGGTGGACACCACCCCGCGCCGCCCGCCGCCGATGATCACGGGCTTGCCCGCCAGATCGGGATTGTCGCGTTTTTCGACCGACGCATAAAAGGCGTCGCAATCCATATGGGCGATGGTGAGGGTCATCAGCTCGTCATGGGCCACGACCCGACGGCTGCCGCAGGCCGGGCAGCGCAGCGGGTCGGGGGACGGGGTCAGGCAGTCGCGGCACAGGGCGGGCATGGGGATCGGCTGGTTTGGTGCGTTTGGTGCGTTTGGGCGGACTCGACAGGTCCGCAGGCTGCGATAGGATGGCGTCAACATCATCCCGCCGGGCGCGCCCGGCTGCAATCCGAAACTGCATGACCTATTCAGACGCCGATTTTGCGGGCGCCAAGCTGGCGCTGTTCATCGGGCCGCGCATCCTGACGGTGCTGCGCGATGACAAGCCCGACATTCCCTTTCCCGCCCATTGGGATCTGCCCGGTGGCGGGCGCGAAGAGGGCGAGACCCCGCAGGCCTGTGCGCTGCGCGAAACCCGCGAAGAGGTCGGCCTGATCGTCCCGCCCCGCGCGCTGATCTGGGCGCGGCGCTATACCGGGGATGCGGGCGGGCATGTGTGGTTCTTTGCGGCCCATCTGCCTGCTGCGGCGGCGGCCGACATCCGGCTGGGCGACGAAGGACAGTGCTGGCGCCTGATGGCACCGCAGGCCTATTGCGCCCATCCCATGGCGGTGCCGTCCTTTCGTCCGCGTCTGGCGGCCTACCTTGACAGTGAGGTCCACCGCAAACAAAGCCCCCCGCGCGAACGGCGGGGGGAGGTGACGAAGCCCAGCCAATGAGCATTCGTTCGGGGAGTGTCCATCAACAAAAGCTTACCATAAGTTGATAGACCGAGACAGGGATCTTGTCCAATGGCGCGTTGACCCTAGGTCAATTTGATTGAAAATCCATCACGGAAGGGTGGCAAGGATCGCCTGGGCGGCCTGACGCGCGTCCGGCGCCTTCCAGATCGGGCGACCCACCACGATGTGGTCGGCCCCGGCGGCGATGGCTTCGGCCGGGGTGGCGACCCGTTTCTGATCGCCCAGATCGGCACCTGCGGGGCGCACGCCCGGTGTCACGATCAGTTTGCCGGCGGATGACCCGAGCGCGCGGATCGCTGCGGCCTCTTGCGGGGATGCGATGACGCCATCGGCGCCGGCCTCGAACGCGCGGTCGGCGCGTTCGGTCACCAGATCGGGCAGCGCGCCATCGCGGATCAGCGACGCGTCCAGATCCCCGCGATCCAGCGATGTCAGGATGGTCACCGCCAGGATCTTCAGATCCGATCCCGCCGCGCCTTCCTTGGCCGCGCGCACCACATGGGGGTCGCCATGCACGGTCAGAAAATCAATGTCGAACTGCGCCAGCCCGCGCACGGCGGCTTCGACCGTCGCACCGATGTCAAACAGCTTCATGTCCAGAAAGATGCGTTTGCCGTGATCCTGCTTGAGCTCATTGGCCAGCGCCAGCCCGCCCCCGGTCAGCATCCCCAGCCCGATCTTGTAGAACGACACGGCATCGCCCAGTTTCTGGGCCAGCTCGAGCCCGGCCACCGCATGGGGCACGTCCGTGGCAAGGATCAGGCGATCGTCGGGCTGGGTGTCGGGGCGGGTCATGGGCTTTCTCTCCTGGGTCGGGGCAAACGGCTGCGTCCTAGCCCACGGGCGGCGTTTTGTCCACGCCGATGGCGGCGCGGAACCTTGAAAGCGCGCCGTGCACATCCCACCTCAGTACCAAGGCCTGACACTGGACCGTGCTGCATCGCGGGCGGTCCAAATCCAACAGGCGCTTATGGAAGGAGACGACGCATGGACTTGACCAAGTTCACAGAGCGCGCGCGCGGTTTTGTGCAGGCGGCACAGACGATTGCGCTGCGTGAAGGGCACCAGCGACTGGCGCCCGAACATATTCTAAAGGCAGTGATGGATGATGATCAGGGGCTGGCCAGCAACCTGATCGACCGCGCGGGCGGTGCATCCGCGCGTGTGCGCGAGGCGGTGGATGCCGCCGTGGCCAAGCTGCCCAAGGTCAGCGGCGATGGCGGGATCTATATGGATCAGGCCACGGCCAAGGTGTTGACCGAAGCTCAGACCATTGCCGAGAAGGCCGGCGACAGCTTTGTACCGGTCGAGCGGGTGCTGATGGCGCTGGCACTGGTGAAATCGCCCGCCAAGGACGCGCTGGATGCCGGTGCGGTCACCGCGCAAAAGCTGAATGAGGCGATCAATGACATCCGCAAGGGGCGCACCGCCGACAGCGCGTCGGCCGAAGACGGCTATGATGCGCTCAAGAAATACGCCCGCGATCTGACCGAGGCCGCGCGCGCAGGCAAGATCGACCCGATCATCGGCCGGGATGAAGAAATCCGCCGGTCGATGCAGGTGCTCAGCCGCCGGACCAAGAACAACCCGGTTCTGATCGGGGAACCCGGCGTCGGCAAGACCGCCATTGCCGAAGGCATGGCGCTGCGCATCGTCAACGGGGATGTGCCCGAAAGCCTGCGCAACAAACGCCTGCTGGCGCTGGACATGGGCGCGCTGATCGCCGGGGCGAAGTATCGCGGCGAATTCGAAGAGCGGCTGAAATCGGTGCTGACCGAAGTCACCGAAGCCGCAGGCGAAGTGATCCTGTTCATCGACGAAATGCACACGCTGGTGGGCGCGGGCAAGACCGATGGCGCGATGGATGCGGCCAACCTGATCAAGCCTGCGCTGGCACGGGGCGAATTGCACTGTGTGGGTGCGACCACGCTGGATGAATACCGCAAATACGTGGAAAAGGACGCCGCATTGGCGCGCCGGTTCCAGCCCGTTGTGGTGCAGGAACCCACCGTCGAAGACACCATTTCCATCCTGCGCGGCATCAAGGAAAAATACGAACTCCACCACGGGGTACGCATCGCGGATGCGGCGCTGGTGGCGGCGGCGACCCTGTCGAACCGCTATATCACCGACCGTTTCCTACCCGATAAGGCCATCGACCTTGTGGACGAGGCCGCCAGCCGTCTGCGCATGGCCGTTGATAGCAAACCCGAAGAACTGGATGCGCTGGATCGCCAGATCCTGCAGC
>JAOXSC010000157.1 GCA_025800215.1 Marinibacterium sp. | reverse complement strand
GGTCATCAGCAGCTTGGCATTCCACTGGGACATCTCGTCCTGCACGGCGGGATGATCGTAAACCGCGTGGCTGACGGCGACCTCTTCTTCAAGGGTGTTCACCCCCAGAAACGGCAGCTCCAGCACGGTGATGGTGCGGTTCTTGTCACGGTGATAGCCCGCACAGAACTGGGCGATCTCGAAGGCACCGATGGAAATGCCGTCCAGGTTTTCGCGCGGCTTGGACAGCCCGCCATAGCTGACGTTGATGGTGAATTCGCCATTGGTCTTTTCGCTGACCAGCTCGGCCAGCTTTTCCACATGCTCGGTAAAGGCACGGCGCTTGCCCCAGACCGAGGCATTCCATTCGGTCGCCATCGCCTCGGCGGCAAAGGCACCCGTGCTCGCCGCAAGCACGGCGGCTGTCAGATATGGTTTCATATGTCTCTCCCCTGATTGCATGGCCTGACGGTCCTCTCCCCGGCCATTCATTGTCGGGCGAGCTTAGTAAGAGGGCCCCGCCCTGCCAAGGCCTTCTGCGCGGCCTCTGATTCAGCCCCATTCGGCCCGACGGACGCGCGCGCGACGTGTTATTTCGCGCGCCTCCGTCCAGGCGAAACAAAATGTCACACCACCCGAGGCGCACCGAACGCGGCGCCAGCCCCCCGATGCCTTCCAATGACAGGGGATCTGTAAACCGCCCTTTTACCCTTAAGGTATTGTTAACGTTGCGATTGCAAGGCATTCGGGACAAGTTTTTTACAGAATTTTCAGCACATTTCGAAATCTTTTGACAAACAAATCCAATCATTCCCAATGCTTATTTATACGTTTGCAGCCTGCGTTATGCTGCGGTGGTGTAGCATTTGGTCCAATTTGCGCGGTCGCCGAAAACCCGGCATACGCAGAACGGTCACCTGGGATTGGAGGAGCCCCTTATGTCGAACGCACCCGATACTGACGCCACAACACCCGTCTACCCGCCCTCGGCCGAACTGGCCGCCAGCGCTCATGTGGACACCGCCAAATATGACGAGATGTATGCCGCCTCGGTCGCCGACCCCGATGCGTTCTGGGCCGAGCACGGCAAGCGCATCGACTGGATCAAACCCTATAGCACCGTCAAGAACACCAATTACGATTTCGGCAGCGTCAACATCGAATGGTTCGGTGACGGCACGCTGAACGTATCGGCCAACTGCATCGACCGTCATCTGGCCACCCGCGGCGATCAGACCGCGATCATCTTTGAACCCGATGATCCCAACGAAGCCGCCCAGCACATCACCTACAAAGAGCTGCACACCCGCGTCTGCAAGATGGCCAACATCCTGGAAACGCTGGGCGTGCGCAAAGGCGACCGGGTTGTCATCTACCTCCCCATGATCCCGGAAGCCGCCTATGCGATGCTGGCCTGTGCGCGCATCGGCGCGATCCATTCGATCGTGTTCGCGGGCTTTTCGCCCGACGCGCTGTCGGCCCGCATCAACGGCTGTGACGCCAAGCTGGTGATCACCGCCGACACCGCCCCGCGCGGCGGCCGCAAGACGGCGCTGAAATCCAATGCCGACGCCGCCCTGCTGCACTGCAAGGACAGCGTCAAATGCCTGGTGGTCAAGCGCACCGGCGATCAGACCACATGGGTCGTGGATCGCGATTTCGACTATAACGAAATGGCGCTTGAGGTCGGCAGCTATTCCGAACCCGTCGAGATGAAGGCCGAAGATCCGCTGTTCATCCTCTATACCTCGGGGTCGACCGGTCAGCCCAAGGGCGTGGTGCACACATCGGGCGGCTATCTGGTCTATGCCTCGATGACCCATGAATACACGTTCGACTACAAGGATGGCGACATCTTCTGGTGTACGGCGGATGTGGGCTGGGTCACCGGGCACAGCTATATCATCTATGGCCCGCTGGCCAATGGCGCGACCACCGTGATGTTCGAAGGCGTGCCCACCTACCCCGACGCCAGCCGCTTCTGGGAAGTGTGCGAAAAGCACAAGGTCAACCAGTTCTACACCGCCCCCACCGCGATCCGCGCGCTGATGGGTCAGGGCACCGAATTTGTCGACAAATGCGACCTGTCGAGCCTGCGCATCCTGGGCACCGTGGGCGAACCCATCAACCCCGAGGCCTGGAACTGGTACAATGACGTGGTCGGCAAGGGCAAATGCCCCATCGTCGACACCTGGTGGCAGACCGAAACCGGCGGCCATCTGCTGACCCCGATGCCCGGCGCCCATGCGCTCAAGCCCGGTTCGGCGATGAAACCCTTCTTCGGGGTGCAGCCGGTGGTGCTGGATCCGCAGTCGGGCGACGAAATCCACACCTCGCCCACCGAAGGTGTGCTGTGCATGAAAGACAGCTGGCCGGGGCAGATGCGCACGGTCTGGGGTGATCACGAACGCTTTGAAAAGACGTACTTTTCGGACTACAAAGGCTATTACTTTACCGGTGATGGCTGCCGCCGCGATGCCGATGGCGATTACTGGATCACCGGCCGCGTCGATGACGTGATCAACGTCTCGGGCCACCGCATGGGCACGGCCGAAGTCGAAAGCGCGCTGGTTGCCCATGCCGCCGTGGCCGAAGCCGCCGTGGTGGGCTATCCGCACGACATCAAGGGTCAGGGCATCTATTGCTATGTCACCCTGATGAACGACCGCGAACCCAGTGACGAGCTTTACAAGGAACTGCGCAGCTGGGTGCGGACCGAAATCGGCCCCATCGCATCGCCCGATGTGATCCAGTGGGCGCCGGGCCTTCCCAAAACGCGCTCGGGCAAGATCATGCGCCGCATCCTGCGCAAGATCGCCGAAGACGATTATGGCGCGCTTGGCGATACCTCGACGCTCGCCGATCCGACGGTGGTCGATGATCTGATCGAAAACCGCGCAAAGAAATAAGGGGATCCCGATGACGACCGACACGCTGACCCGCACGGCAAACGTGATCCTTCTGGGGCCTCCGGGCGTCGGCAAGGGCACACAGGCACAGATCCTGGTGGACACACTTGGCATGGTGCAGCTGTCCACCGGTGACATGCTGCGCGAAGCCAAGGCCAGCGGATCCGAGATGGGCAAACGCGTGGCCGAGGTCATGGCCCGTGGCGATCTGGTCACCGACGAGATCGTCATCGGCCTGATCGAAGAAAAGCTGACCCAAAGCCGCGATGCGGCCGGGTTCATCTTTGACGGGTTCCCGCGCACCCTGGCCCAGGCCGACGCGCTCGAGGCGCTGATGACAAAGACCGGTCAGAGCCTTGATGCCGCGATCGAACTGCAGGTGGATGACGCGATCCTGGTGGATCGCATCGTCGGGCGCGCCGAACAGGCGCGCGCCGCAGGCCAGCCCGTGCGCGCCGATGACAACGAAGACAGTCTCAAGATCCGGCTGATGGAATACTACAAGAAGACATCACCACTGGTCGGCTACTACCACGCCAAGGGCATCCTGAAAGGTGTCAACGGCATGGGTGCGATCGACACGATCGCGTCCGACCTGGCCGCAATCGTCAAGACCGCATCGGCCTGACCTGAACAGGGCCCGCCCAAACCGGGCCCGTTTTCCAAAAGACAGACCGACACCCGCCCTGGCGGACCGGGAAAGGCATGTCTGACGGATAAGGGGGGCGGACACCCCGCCCCTTTTCTGGCCCGCAAGGGCCACATCGCGGGACGCTTTCGGCTTTGGGGGCGCGCCGCACCTGCATGTAGGAGAGGAGGATCCGCCATGGCGGAACAATCAACACATACTGCGGAGACCGCCCAGGCCGATAGCGGCTACTGGGCGGCAAATATCCGCATCATCAAGGTCAGCCTGGTGATCTGGGCGCTTGTGTCGTTCGGGTTTGCCATCGTGCTGCGCCCGCTTCTGGCCGGCATTCCCGTCGGCGGCACCGATCTCGGGTTCTGGTTCGCCCAGCAGGGATCCATCCTGGTCTTTCTGGCGCTGATCTTTTTCTACGCCTGGCGGATGAACAAGGTCGACGCCGAATACGGCGTGGACGAAGAATAAGCGGGGCAAAGGGACATGGATCAGTTTACCATCAACCTGCTGTTTGTGGGCGCGAGCTTTGCGCTTTACATCGGCATCGCGATCTGGGCCCGTGCGGGATCCACATCGGAATTCTACGCCGCCGGGCGCGGCGTTCACCCCGTCACCAACGGGATGGCCACGGCGGCCGACTGGATGTCGGCGGCCTCGTTCATTTCGATGGCCGGTCTGATTGCCTTTACCGGCTATGACAATTCGTCCTTCCTGATGGGCTGGACGGGCGGCTATGTGCTGCTTGCCCTGATGCTGGCGCCTTACCTGCGCAAGTTCGGCAAATTCACGGTGTCGGAATTCATCGGCGACCGGTTCTATTCGCCGCTGGCGCGTCTGGTGGCCGTGATCTGTCTGCTGGTGGCCTCGATCACCTATGTGATCGGTCAGATGCAGGGTGTGGGCATTGCCTTTGGCCGCTTCCTTGAAATCGACGCCTTCTGGGGTCTGATGATCGGCGCCTGTGTGGTGTTCGCCTATGCCGTGTTCGGCGGCATGAAGGGTGTGACCTATACCCAGGTCGCGCAGTACTGCGTTCTGATCACCGCCTACACCATCCCGGCGATCTTCATCTCGCTGCAGCTGACCGGCACGCCGATCCCGGCCATCGGTCTGTTCAGCACGGATGTCGCCAGCGGTGAGCCGCTGCTGCAGAAGCTTGACCAGATCGTCACCGATCTTGGGTTCAAGGAATACACCGCCGCGCATGGCTCGACCATCAACATGGTGCTGTTCACCCTGTCGCTGATGATCGGGACCGCGGGTCTGCCCCACGTCATCATGCGCTTTTTCACCGTGCCCAAAGTGTCGGATGCACGCTGGTCGGCCGGCTGGACGCTGGTGTTCATCGCCCTTCTTTATCTGACGGCCCCGGCCGTGGGTGCGATGGCGCGTCTGAACATCACCGACATGATGTGGCCCAACGGGACCGATGCCGAAGCCGTTTCGGTGGAAACCATCGAAACCGATCCGCGCTATGACTGGATGGCGACCTGGCAGAAAACCGGTCTGCTGGCCTGGGAAGACAAGAATGGCGACGGCAAGATCCAGTACTACAACGACAAATCCGACGCCATGGCCGAACGCGCCGCGGCAGCGGGCTGGGAAGGCAACGAGCTGACCAAGTTCAACCGTGACATCCTGGTTCTGGCCAACCCCGAGATTGCCAACCTGCCCGGTTGGGTGATCGGCCTGGTGGCTGCGGGTGGTCTGGCGGCGGCGCTGTCCACGGCGGCCGGTCTGCTGCTGGCGATCTCGTCGGCGGTGAGCCATGACCTTCTCAAGGGTCAGCTGACGCCGAACATGTCGGAAAAGACCGAACTGATGGCCGCGCGCCTGTCGATGGCAGCTGCCATTGTGGTTGCGGTGCTTCTGGGTCTGAACCCGCCGGGCTTTGCCGCCCAGACGGTGGCGCTGGCCTTTGGTCTTGCCGCAGCGTCGATCTTCCCGGCGCTGATGATGGGGATCTTCTCGAAGAAGATCAACAACAGCGGCGCGATCGCGGGCATGCTGGCAGGTCTGGTGGTGACCCTGGTCTACATCTTCCTGCACAAGGGCTGGTTCTTCATCCCCGGCACCAACAGCTTCACCGATGCCGATCCGCTGCTGGGTCCGATCAAGTCGACATCGTTCGGCGCCATCGGGGCAGCGATCAACTTTGGTGTCGCCTATCTGGTGGCAGGCATGACCAAGGAAACCCCGCAAGAGATCAAGGATCTGGTCGAAAGCGTCCGTGTGCCCCGTGGCGCCGGTGCCGCAGCGGCGGACCACTAATCTCCCCCGGACGGGCGAAGCAATACGCCCGTCTCTCTCCCGACTGCCCGTCCGGCGCCTGGCGTCCGGGCGGGCCTTTTGGCCCTAAGGAAAGCGACCCGAGATGACGCTGAGCCCCGAAAACATCACGCGGTTTCTGACATCCGTCCATCCTTATGACAGCCTTCCGCCCGACCGTATCGCCACGCTGGTGCCCCGGTTCCAGCAGATCGCGGCCGCACCGGGCGACGAAATCTATACCCGCGGCGCGCCCATGGCGGGGCTTTACCTCGTCCATAGCGGCGAGGTCGAAGTGCGCGACGACAATGATCAGATCATTTCCATTCTGGGCCCGCGCAATTCCTTTGGCGAACGCGGGCTGACACGTGACGGCGTCGCCGTGACCACCGCCCATGCCAGCGCCGACAGCGTGCTGCTGCTGCTGCCTGCGGATGCCTTTGCCACGCTGATCGCCACCGAAGCGGCCGCCGCCCGGTTCTTTGACCGCCGCCGGGGGGATCGCGACACCGGCAAGGATCTGGCCACCACGCGGGTCAGCAGCTTTATGGCGCCGCTGGCCCAGACCTGCGCGCCCGACACCGATGTGCAGACCGCCGCCCGCCAGATGCGCGCGGCGGGGATTTCATCGCTGTGCGTGACCGATGGTGACGCGCTGCGCGGCATCGTCACCGTGCGGGACATGTCCGGCAAGGTGGTGACCGACGCGCTGCCGCTCGACACGCCGGTGTCGCAGATCATGACCGCAGCCCCCCTGACCCTGGCGCCCGACGCCATCGGATCGGATGTGCTGCATGCGATGATGGAACACCATATCGGCCATATCCCGATCACCCAAGCAGGGCGGCTGGTGGGCATGGTCACCCAGACCGACCTGACCCGGTTCCAGGCGGTGAACTCGGCTGAAATGGTGCGCGAAATCGCCAGCGCCCCCGATGCTGCCGCCATTGCGCGCGTCACCGCCGAAATCCCCCGCCTGCTGCTGCAGCTTGTGGCCAGCGGCAACCGGCACGAGATCGTCACCCGCCTGATCACCGACATCGCCGACACCGCCACCCGCCGCCTGCTGAACCTGGCCGAAGAGCGGCTGGGCCCGCCCCCGGTGCCCTATCTGTGGCTGGCCTGCGGCAGTCAGGGCCGTCAGGAACAGACCGGCGTCAGCGATCAGGACAATTGCCTGATGCTGGATGACCGCGTGAGCGCGGCGCAGATGCCCTATTTCGCCGATCTCGCACGCTTTGTCTGCGACGGGCTGAACACTGCCGGATATGTCTATTGCCCAGGCGACATGATGGCGACCAACCCGCGCTGGTGTCAGCCGGTGCGGGTCTGGCGCGACTATTTCAACGGCTGGATCGCCAAGCCCAGCCCCGAAGCCCAGATGCTGGCCAGTGTCATGTTCGACCTGCGCCCCATCGGCGGCGACATGTCGCTCTTTGCCGATCTGCATGACCGAACGCTGGCGCGGGCGCGCTCCAATTCGATCTTCGTGGCGCATATGGTGTCCAATTCGCTCAAGCACACGCCGCCTCTGGGGCTGCTGCGGGGCTTTGCCACGATCCGCTCGGGCGAGCATCGCAATACGCTGGACATGAAACACAACGGCGTGGTGCCGATCGTGGATCTGGGCCGGGTGCAGGCGCTGCGCGGGGCGCTGGTGGCGGTCAACACCCGCGCGCGGCTGCAGGCGGCAACGGCGGCCGGGGTGCTCAGCAAATCGGGCGGGCGTGATCTGATCGACGCCTATGATCTGATCGCCGACACCCGGCTGGCGCATCAGGCCGAACAGGTCAAGGCAGGCGATGCCCCCGACAATTACCTGGCGCCCGCGCATCTGTCGGATTTCGAACGCAGCCATCTGCGCGATGCCTTTGTGGTGGTGAAATCCATGCAGTCGGCCATGGGCCATGGTCAGGGCGCGCTTGGGTGACTGCCTGTCGCAGGGCGGACAGGGTGCACACGCCCCTGCGCGATGACATAAAGACGAAGAAGGCGCCGCAGCACCGGTCCGGTCGCGCGGCAAGGGAGAGGGAAAACCATGTTTCTTGAGCTGATCGCCACCATCGTTGCGGGCATCGCCGTGGCGGGTCTGATGATGCTGCTCAACCGGCTAAGCGGGCGGCGACTGCCGCGCTGGCTGGTGCCGGTGGGGGCGGGTCTGGGCATGATCGCGGTCACCATCAGCAATGAATACAGCTGGTTTGCGCGTACATCGGCCACGCTGCCCGACGGGCTGACGGTGATCGAAACCGTGGATCGCCGCGCGATCTATCAGCCCTGGACCTATGTCTTTCCCTATACGCACCGGTTTGCCGCACTCGACACCACCAATCTGCGCCAGCATGACGCCCAGCCCGGCATCGCCATGAGCGACCTTTATTTCTTTGGCCGCTGGAGCGCGGTCGACACGCTGTCGGTTCTGGCCGATTGCGCAGGCAACCGCCGCGCCGCGCTGCCTCCGGGGACGGTGTTCGATGACAGCGGCGCGGTGGACGGGCTTGACTGGGTCAACGTGCCTGCGGATGACCCGGTGCTGGCAGGGATCTGCGGGGCGCTGTCATGATGGACCGGTTCAGCCTGCGCCTGCGTGTCTTTCTGTTCTTCGCACTGCTGGCGATCGGAGGGATCGTCATCACGCTGGGCGGGCTGGTTGCGGGCTATCTGCGCGCGGGCAATCCCGAGCTGCTGCAGGGCTATGTGTTCAGCGGCGTCATCATCGCGCTGCTGGTTCTGGCGCTGATCACCGGGGTGTGGTTTCTTTTCGACGAACATGTGGCCAAACCGCTCGAACGTCTGGCCGCTGATCTTCGCGCCCGCGCCCATGCCGGGGTCAAGGCCGAGCTTGACACCAGCGCCGCGCGCTATCTGGGCGATCTGGCGCCTGCCGCGCAGGCGGTGGCAGGCCAGCTCAGCGAAGGCGCTGTCAGCACCGCGGCGGCCGTGGCGCGCGAAACCCAGCGGGTGCAGGCCGATGCATCGCGGCTGAGCGCGCTGCTGTCGGAACTGCCCGTGGCCACCATGATGGTGGGGGCCGAAGGACAGGTGGTGCTCTATGACGCGCAGGCCGCAGGCGCGCTGGAAGAGACCGGGTCACTGCGGCTGAACGCGCCTGTGACGGAGGTTTTTGCAGCCGCCGATCTGCACGCCGCCAAGGCCAAGCTGGACAAGACCGGCCAGCCCGTGTCGGCCCGGCTGAGCCTGGCCGATGGCAGCGCCCCTGTGGCGGCGCGGCTGGTGCCGCTTGGTGATGCGCCGGGCTATATCCTGACCTTTGACGCCCCCGACCTGCCCGATGCGGATGCCGCGCGCCCGCTGGTCTTTGACTTTGCGCTGCTCGATCAGCCGGTGGATGCGGATCTGCGCGACCGCCCCCTGTCATCGCTGAGCTTCACCGTCTTTGACACCGAAACCACCGGGCTTTTGCCGCACAAGGATGACATCGTGCAGATCGGCGCGGTGCATGTCCTGTCGGGCCGGATCGTGCCGGGCGAAGAGATCGACCAATATGTCGATCCGGGCCGCCCGATCCCGGCCGCCTCGACCAAGGTGCACGGGATCAGCGATGCGATGGTGGCCGGCGCGCCCGACATTGCCACCGCAGGCCGCCAGCTGCATCGCTTTGCCTGCAATTCGGTGATCGTGGCGCATAATGCACCCTTCGACATGGCGTTTCTGCACCGCCAGGCGTCCGCCATGGGCGTCCGCTGGGAGCATCCCATTCTGGATACGGTGCTGTTGTCGGCGGTGGTTTATGGCACCACCGACACGCATACGCTTGATGCGCTGTGCGAGCGGCTGGAAATCACCATCCCCGAAGCCCGCCGCCACACCGCCCTGGGCGATGCCGAGGCCACCGCAAAGGTGCTCTGCTGCCTGCTGCCGCTGCTGGAACAGCGCGGCTTTGACACGCTGGGCAAGCTGCTCGAGGAAACCAAGCGCCACGGGCGGCTGCTGCAGGATCTGAACTGACGCCGCAGGGGCCGCCCCGGACAGGCCGATCTGGAACGATCTGGCGCGATCTGACAGGATTTGCCGCGATCTGACACGATTTGACGGGCGCGCGCGGTGCCTTATCTGCTGGACAAAGCAGACCACAGGCGAAATATGCTGACCAAGACACCCTTTCCTGCGAAAGCCCCCACCATGACCGAGACCCGATTTGCCCCCGGACCGCAAAGCCTGCGCAGCTTGCGTGACACGCTGGGCTGTTTCGGCACCGGGGTCACGGTCGTGACCACCATGTGCGATCTGGGGCCGCTGGCGATGACGGCCAATTCCTTTGCTGCGGTGTCGCTGGATCCCGCGCTGGTGCTGTGGTCGCCTGCCAAGGGATCGACCCGCCACGCCGCCTTTACCGGGGCCGATCATTTCATCATCCATGTGATGGCCGATGACCAGCTTGCGCTGGCGCAGCATTTTGCAGGCGACGGGCTGGATTTCGACGGCGTGGACTGGGCGCCATCCGATGATGGCCAGCCGCTGCTGGCGGGCTGTCTGGCGCGCTTTGAATGCGCGCGCCACGCGGTGCATGATGGCGGCGACCATTCGATCATCCTGGGCCAGGTGCTGCGCGCAGCCCACCGGCCCGGCACCGGGCTGATCTTCAAGCGCGGCGAATATGGCGGGTTTTCGGGCTTCGTCTGAGGGGCACTGACCCCAAGGTGCCTCAGCGCCGCAGCACACCGGCGAGGGCCGTCATCACCAGCGCCAGCCCCAGCAGCAGACCAAAGCTGATCCGCAGCGACGTCAGTTCCGCCAGCCCGCCGATGAGAGGCGGCCCCAGCAGCATGCCCCCATAGGCCAGCACCGACACCTGCGCCAGCGCCGCTCCGGGCGGGGTGCCCGGATCATTGGCCGCCCGCGAAAAGGCCAGCGGCATGACCACCGCATAGCCCAGCCCCATCAGACCAAACCCCGCCAGCATCGCAGGCACCGTGGCCACCCCTACCACCAGCGCCGCACCCGACGCCGCCAGAGCCCCCGACAGGCGCACCATGCGCACCGGCCCGATACGCCGCACCAGCCCGTCCCCGGCCAGCCGCATCGCCACCATCGCCACCGAAAACACCGCATAGCCAAGGGCCGCCACCCCGTCATCGGCCCCCGCAAGCCGGGTCATGAGAACCGCGCTCCAATCGGCCATGGCCCCTTCGCCAAGGGCGGTGCAAAAGGCCACGATCCCCACCAGCAAAAGCACCCCGCGCGGGATCGGCAGGCCCGCCCGATCCGCCCGCTCGGTGCTGCGGGTGCTGGGCCATGGCGAGCGCGCCAGCCACAGCGCGAGGCCCAGCAGAACCGGGGTCAGCCCCCAGACATGCGCCCCCAGCCCCAGATTCGCCGACCCCGCCAGGAACCCGCTGGCCGCGCCCAGCCCTGCGCCCAGGCTGAACATGGCGTGAAAGGATGACATGACGGGGCGGCCAAGCGCGCGCTCGACCTCGGCGCCCCAGGCGTTCATGGTCACATCCATGGCGCCATGGGTCGCCCCAAAGCAGAACAGGGCCACCCCCGCCCACATGGGCGTCGGCGCCAGTGCCAGCAGCCCAAGCGCGCCCACATAAGCCACCGCAATGCGCCGCGTGACCGGCGCGGCCCCGAACCGGTCAGCCGCGCGCCCGGCCAGCGGAAAGGACAGGATCGCGCCCCCCGCCAGCAGCAACAGCAGCAACCCCAGCTGCCCTTCTCCAAGCTCGTGGCGCCCCGCCACCCAGGGGATCCGCGACGCCCAGATCCCGAACAGCGCGCCGTTCAGCGCAAACATGGCCGCAACCGCGCGCCAGGGGGTGGATCGGATCATCACAGTTGCTCATTGCCGGGGATCGCTCGTGCAAGGCGTGTCGCAGGTGGCGCAGCGGGTCAAGCCCCACGCGCGCGGATCGCCTGCCATCACATGGGCGTTATCGGGGCGGGCTCGGGGCTCGACGGTGCGGGGATCGGGATGGCACCGTGGCCGCATCTGCTCTGGCGTCACCCAAGGACCGATCCGATCATGTCACAGACCGACAAGGCCAACCGCTTTCGCGCCCTGCACACCCCCGGAGACCCGCTTGGCCTGTACAACATCTGGGATGCGGGCAGCGCCCGCGCCGTCGCCCGGTCCGGGGCCCCGGCGATTGCCACGGGCAGCTGGTCGGTGGCGGCCGCGCAGGGCTATGAGGATGGCGAAGCGCTGCCGCTGGATCTGCTGCTGACCATCGTCCGCCGCATCACCCAAAGCGTCGATCTGCCCGTTTCGGTGGATTTCGAAGGCGGCTATGCCGCAGCCCCTGACGCATTGGCCGCACATGTCGTCAGGCTGCTGGAGGCTGGTGCCATCGGCATCAATTTCGAAGACCGTATTGTCCAGGGCAGCGGCCTGTATCCCATGGCCGAGCAGGTCGCGCGCATCCGCGCCATCCGGGATGCCGCCGATGCGTTCGGTGTGCCCTTGTTCATCAATGCACGCACGGATCTGTTTCTTGGGTCCCCGCCCGACAGCCATGCCGCCCGCCTGCCCGACGCCATCGCCCGCGCCGCCGCCTATGCCGATGCGGGGGCCGACGGGTTCTTTGTGCCCGGCCTGATCGACAAGGAACAGATCGCCACCATCACCGGTGCCACGCCCCTGCCCGTCAACGTGATGATG
>JAOXSC010000155.1 GCA_025800215.1 Marinibacterium sp. | reverse complement strand
GGCTTCCTCTTCGGCGGCCAGCTCCTGGATCGATTTGCCCGATGCCTGCAGCTCGGCTTCTTCTTCCGAGCGGGCAACGTTCAGCTGAATGGTCACTTCGACCTCGGGGTGCAGCACGACGGCAACGGCGTGCAGGCCCAGATCCTTGATCGGCGCGGTCAGAGCGACCTGCTTGCGATCAAGCGAGAACCCTTCGGCGGTGGCCACGTCGGCGGCGTCACGCGGGGTGACCGAACCGTAGAGCGCGCCAGCATCCGATGCCGAACGAATCACGACGAACTGCTGCCCGTCGAGCTTTTCGGCCAGTGCTTCGGCTTCTTTCTTGGTTTCGAGGTTGCGCGCCTCGAGCTGGGCTTTCTGAGCTTCGAACTGCGCAATGTTGCGGTCCGATGCGGTCAGCGCCTTGCCCTGGGGCAGCAGGAAGTTGCGGGCATAGCCCGGCTTGACGTCCACGACATCGCCCATCTGGCCCAGCTTGGCCACACGTTCAAGAAGGATCACTTGCATGTCGGTGTCTCCTTATTTCACGGCGTAGGGCAGCAGAGCGAGGAAACGCGCGCGCTTGATGGCACGGGCCAGTTCACGCTGTTTCTTGCCCGAGACGGCGGTGATGCGCGAGGGCACGATCTTGCCGCGTTCGCTGATGTAGCGCTGCAGCAGGCGGGTGTCCTTGTAGTCGATCTTGGGTGCGTTGTCGCCCGAGAAGGGGCAGACTTTGCGACGGCGGAAAAACGGTTTTGCAGCCATGGTTTAGCGTCCTTTTTCCTGGCGATCAGTTGCGGCGGTCGCGGCGGTCGCCACGGTCGCGGTCATCGCGTTTCTGCATCTGCACGGACGGGCCTTCGGCGTGCTCGTCGACCTTGATGGTCAGAACGCGCATCACGTCGTCATGCAGGCGCATCAGGCGTTCCATTTCCTGAACAGCCGGTGCGGGTGCATCGGTGCGCAGGAAGGCGTAATGGCCCTTGCGGTTCTTGTTGATCTTGTAGGCCATGGTCTTCACACCCCAGTATTCACTGTCGATGATCTGACCGCCATTGTCGGACAGCACGGTGCCGAAATGTTCGATCAGGCCTTCGGCCTGGGTGTTCGACAGGTCCTGGCGTGCAATAAAGACATGCTCGTAAAGCGGCATGTTTACTCCTGTTTTCTATCGAGGCGCATTTCAAAGACCGAACCAATAAACCTTGCCGCGGTTCGGCCACGAGAGACTGCGCGATGGGTGACATGCGGCAAAGGATGGCCCCGTATACAGCTTTCGCCACCAAGGGCAAGCCCCGATCCCGTGCAAGGCTGATCACGCAATTGTTCGCGCATTCACAGGTGTTGTGGGGAATTCCGCAGTTGCTCGACCGTGTAAATGCGTCACATTCATAGACATAGCGTTTTTCTGATCCAACGGAGTCTCCGTCATGAAACATACTTTGATCGCCGCCCTTCTGGCATCGACTGCCTTTGCAGGGGCCGCGCTGGCCGAAGCCGAAAAATATGTGCTCGATGCCAGCCACAGCCAGATCCTGTTCAGCTACAACCACCTTGGGTTCTCGACCACCTGGGGGATGTTCTCGGGGTTTGAGGGCGACATCATGTTCGACGCCGCAGATCCGGCCGCATCGTCGGTGTCCGTGTCGATGCCGCTGTCGATGATGTTTACCGGCTGGGAACAGCGCACGGGGCATTTCATGTCCGAAGATTTCTTTGCCGCAACCGAGGATGAGACGATCAGCTTCAATTCGACGTCGATCGAAGTGACCGGCGACGACACCGCGCTGATCACCGGCGATCTGACGCTGAACGACGTGACCAAATCGGTGGTGCTGGATGCGCGTCTGAACCAGGCGGGCGATCACCCGATGGCGAACAAGCCCTGGCTGGGCTTTGACGCGACCACCACGCTGGTGCGGTCGGATTACGGCCTTGGCCAGTTCGCGCCCTTCGTGAGCGATGAGGTCGCCGTGCAGATCTCGGTCGAGGCAATGAAGGCCGAATAAGCGCCGCATTTGCTCTGAGCCCGGCCGCCGGATCCTGATCAGGGTCCGGCGGCTTTTTCATGTCAGGGGGCCGTTGGGTTGGTCCAGCTCTGCCGCGATGGTCCGCAGCAGGGCGGGCAGGTCGACGGGGCGGTCGGTTGGCACCTCGATCAGGGGTGCGATGCCAAGCGGATACCAGCCCCGCCAGCTGTCAAAGCGGCGCGCGTCGCGCCCCCGATTGCGCTTTGGATGGTCCGTCAGCCACGGGTGGCGACCAGATCGACGGTGACATCCACCGCAAACCCCAGCGAGCTTTCATCGGCCATGGAGGCGCCGATGCCGAAATCCTGCCGGTCAAGCTGCAGCGTGCCCGACATCTCGGCCCGGTCGCCATCCACAGCCAGCGTGAAGGGCAGCACCACGGGGATGCTGGCGCCCTTGATGGTCAGGGGGCCTGCGGCCTGATAGCCGCTGTCGGTCTTGACGATCTCGGCGGCGAAGGTGGCGGTGGGGAACTGGGCCTGGTCAAAGAAATCGGCGCCCATGGCCTGGGCGGTGACCGATCCCAGCTCCAACGATCCGATGGCGACCGTGACCTCGACCGATCCGGCGGGGCCGGGGGCGGCGGGATCGTCGAAGACGATGGCCGCCGTCCAGTCGCCAAAGCTGCCGCTGACCGGGCTGCCCAGCTGGGTGACGGTGATCGCCAGCGTGCCGCTGTCGACCACCCAGTCGCTGTCGACCTCGGCAAGGTCGGGGGCGGTGCCGGGTGCGGCTGATCGGTCGGCGGTCGCGATGCCGACGCCAAGGGCGGCCAGCCACACCACCAGCGCGGCCAGGATCGGCGCGCGGCTGTGATCGGCGGCGGGCGGTGTCGGGGCGTCCACCTGACCGGGCAGCATGCGCCGCAGGGTCAGGTCGCGGTCGATCACATGGTGCTTCACGGCGCCGGCCACATGCAGGAAAATGGCTGCAAACAGAACCGGTTGCAGGGTCTTGTGCACGGTTCCGAACAGCGCCGACAGGGCGGCATCCTTGGGGATAAAGGGCAGGTTCTGACCAAAGGGCCACCAGATCGGCGCATAGCCTTCGGCCGCGGCGTGGTGGATCCAGCCGGTCAGCGGCACCAGCACCAGCGCGCCATAAAGCAGCCAGTGCACGGTTTCGGCGGCAAAGGCTTCAAGCCTCTTGTCGCCGTTCAGCAGGCCCGGCTTGGGATTGGCCAGTGCCCAGCCGATGCGGGCGAGCGCCACGAAGAACACGGTCACGCCGATGGTCTTGTGCAGCGAAAACAGCAGCGCCACGCGGGCGATGTCGGCATCGGTGGTGGCGATGGATGGGTCGACGATGCGCTGTGACAGCTTGTAGGCCACGATCCCCAGCGGGATCGCGGTCAGGATCAGAAGGGCGGTCAGCCAGTGAAAGCTTTTCGCCAGGCTGCCATAGCTGCGGGATGTGTTGCTCAGGCTCATGGGGGCTCCGGGGGTATCGGGGGCGTGTGGGGGTCAGCGTACAGGCTTGGGGGGGCGCTTCAATGCGCATCTTGGCGCGTCCGGGCACAGGCGGGATGCGCGGGTGCACATTAAGGCATCAGGGGGCCATCGGGGCATGAAGCATTGCGCGCGAAGGCGCTGCGGTCTATGGCCTGAGGACGCAGGACAGAGGAGTGGAACTATGGGCCGCGCATTGGTTTTTCCCGGTCAGGGGGCGCAGAGCATCGGCATGGGCAAGGATCTGGCCGACGCCTATCCGGCGGCGCGCGCCGTCTTTGACGAGGTCGACGAGGCGCTCGGAGAGGCGCTGAGCACGCTGATCTGGGAGGGCGACATTGAAACGCTGACCCTGACGCAGAACGCGCAGCCCGCGCTGATGGCCACGTCCATGGCGGCGGTTCGCGCGCTCGAGGCCGAAGGCGTGACCGTGTCGGACGCGCTGTGTGTGGCGGGGCATTCGCTGGGGGAATATTCGGCGCTGGCTGCCGCCGGGGCGATCGGTGTGGCCGATGCCGCGCGCCTGCTGCGCACCCGTGGTCAGGCCATGCAACAGGCCGTGCCGGTGGGCGAAGGCGCGATGGCGGCCCTTCTGGGGCTGGATTTCGACACCGCCACGGCCGTGGCCGAAGAGGCCGCCCAGGGCGATGTCTGCCAGGCCGCCAATGACAATGACCCCGCGCAGGTGGTGGTGTCGGGCCACAAGGCCGCGGTGGAACGCGCGGTCGAGATCGCCAAGGGCAAGGGCGCCAAGCGGGCGGTTCTGCTGCCGGTGTCGGCCCCGTTCCATTGCGCGCTGATGGAGCCCGCCGCCGAAGCCATGGCCGAAGCGCTGTCGCATGTGAATATCGAAGCCCCGGTGGTGCCGCTGATTGCCAATGTGCGTGCCGCCCCCGTCGAAGACCCCGCGCTGATCCGCGCGCTGCTGGTCGAACAGGTGACGGGCCGCGTGCGCTGGCGCGAAAGCGTGACGGCGATGGCCGGTCTGGGTGCGACCGAGATCTGGGAACTGGGCGCAGGCAAGGCGCTGTCGGGCATGGTGCGCCGCATCGACCGGTCGCTGACCTGCCGCGCCATCGGCGTGGCGGCGGATGTGGCCGCTGCGACGGAAAACTGAGTTGGGAAAGGCCGAAAATCATGTTTGATCTGACTGGAAAGACCGCGCTGATCACCGGCGCATCGGGCGGCATTGGCGGGGCCATCGCCAAGGCTCTGCATGGCGCGGGGGCCACTGTGGGTCTGTCGGGCACGCGGGTGGACCCGCTTGACGCGCTGGCGGCTGAACTGGGCGAGCGCGCCCATGTTCTGCCCTGCAACCTTGGCGATCTTGACGCCGTCGACGCGCTGCCCAAACAGGCCGCCGAGGCGATGGGCGGTGTTGATGTGCTGGTCAACAATGCCGGCATCACGCGCGACAACCTGTTCATGCGCATGTCGGATGACGAATGGCAAAGCGTGCTCAACGTGAACCTGACCGCGACGATGAAGCTCTGCAAAGGGGTGATGCGCGGCATGATGAAAGCCCGCTGGGGCCGGATCGTGAACATCAGCTCGGTCGTGGGGGCCACGGGCAACCCCGGTCAGGCGAACTATGCCGCCTCTAAGGCGGGCATGGTGGGCATGTCGAAATCGCTGGCCTACGAGGTCGCAAGCCGTGGCATCACGGTCAACGCGGTGGCGCCGGGCTTTATCACCACGGCGATGACCGAAAAGCTGACCGATGACCAGAAGGGCGCCATCATGGGGCAGATCCCCGCCGGGCGCATGGGCGAGGCCGATGAGATCGCCGCCGCCGTTCTCTATCTGGCCAGCCCCGAGGCCGCTTATGTCACCGGAACCACCTTGCATGTGAATGGTGGCATGGCCATGTTGTGATCTGTCGCGCCGCCGGACCGCAGGGGATTTGCCGCATGCGAAAGCGGTTGCCAAGCGGTGATTCTATGATATAGGCGGCGCACAGATTTCGAACGAGCCGGGACCGATCTGGTGCCGGTTCGTCTTTTTCTTCCGGCCGGAAGCCGGGAAAATCCGCCCGCTAACGGGCATGAACCAAGGCCTGCACATGTGGGCGGAGCAGATCCGGGCCTTGGGCCCGAAATGAACGAGGATAGATCATGAGCGACGTCGCAGCGCGTGTTAAGAAAATCGTTGTTGAGCACCTGGGTGTGGAAGAAGACAAGGTAAACGAAGGCGCATCGTTCATTGACGATCTGGGCGCCGACAGCCTTGACACCGTGGAACTCGTGATGGCGTTCGAAGAAGAATTCGGCATCGAAATTCCCGACGACGCAGCCGAAAGCATCCAGACGGTTGGCGACGCGGTGAAATTCATCACCGACGCAGGCTAAGCCGCGCGCACCCGCATTTTGCGCGGGATGCCATTCTGACGACGTCGCCCGGACCGGGCGGCGTCGTTTCCGTTTGGGGGTCTGTTGACCGTTTGGACAAAACCGCACGGGACGATCCGCGCGGGCAGGTTTCGGGGGATCGAAGGCCGGGCCGCACGCCATGGCCTTGCCCCCACACCCCGCGCCGCGCTATGAGCGGTACGCAGTAAAACACCGAGGCACAGAGGGCACACAGATGCGCAGAGTGGTTGTAACCGGGATCGGGCTTGTCACACCGCTGGCAAGCGGCGTCGAGGAAAGCTGGAGCCGGCTTCTGGAGGGCCGTTCGGGCGGCGGCACGATCGAGCAGTTTGACGCCAGCCATCTGGCCACGGACTATGCCTGCGAGGTTCCGCTGGGCGATGGCAGTGACGGCACGTTCAATCCCGATGACTGGATGGCCGCCAAGGAACGCCGCAAGGTGGACAACTTCATCGTTTTCGGTCTGGCTGCGGCTCAGATGGCTGTCGAAGACGCGGGCTGGACGCCCGAGGACACGGACGGCCGCGAACGCACCGGTGTGATGATCGGGTCGGGGATCGGTGGTCTGAATTCGATCGCCAACACCACGCTGATGATGGCCGAAAAAGGCCCGCGGCGGGTGTCTCCGTTCTTTATTCCCGGTGCGCTGATCAACCTGATTTCCGGTCAGGTGTCGATCCGCTACGGCTTCAAGGGGCCGAACCATTCGCCGGTGACGGCCTGTTCCACGGGCGCGCATGCCATCGGCGATGCGACACGGCTGATCAAATATGGTGATGCGGATGTGATGATCGCCGGTGGCGCCGAGGCCGCGATCTGCGAGATCGGCATTGCCGGGTTCAACGCCTGCAAGGCGCTCAGCACCAAGCGCAAGGATGATCCGGCGCATGCCAGCCGCCCCTATGATGCCGATCGCGACGGGTTCGTGATGGGCGAGGGCGCCGGCATCGTGGTTCTGGAAGAATACGAACACGCCAAGGCGCGTGGCGCCAAGATCTATGCCGAGGTGCGCGGCTACGGGCTGACCGGTGACGCCTATCACATCACCGCTCCGTCCGAAGACGGCGAAGGCGGCGAGCGTGCGATGCGCGCGGCCCTGCGCGATGCCGGGCTCGAGCCCAAGGACGTGGACTATGTCAACGCCCATGGCACATCGACCATGGCCGACGTGATTGAACTTGGCGCGGTGGAACGTCTGATGGGCGACCATGCGCCCAATGTCACCATGTCGTCGACCAAATCCGCGACCGGCCACCTGCTGGGGGCTGCGGGGGCGATTGAATCGATCTTTTCGATCCTGGCGATCCGCGATCAGGTCGCCCCGCCGACGATCAACCTGGATACCCCCGATGTCGACACCGTCATCGACCTTGCGCCGAATGCCAAGGTCGAGCGCAAGATTGACGTGGCGATGTCGAATTCCTTCGGCTTTGGCGGCACCAATGCCGTGGTGGTGTTTGGAAAGGTCGACTGATGTGGCGCAGTCTGGCGTCCAACATGCTGACCTTTCTTGTGGTGGCGCTGTTCCTGCTGGGCGGCGTCATCCTGTGGGGGCAGAGCACGTACCGGGCCGAAGGGCCGCTTGATCAGGCCATCTGCGTCGAGGTTCCACGCGGGTCCAACATGGCGCAGGTCAGCCAGCGGCTGGCCGATCAGGGCGCGGTGTCGAACCCTGCGCTGTTCCGGCTGGGCGCGGAATATGCCGACAAGAGCGGGCAGCTCAAGGCGGGCAGCTTTCTGGTGCCGCCACAGGCGTCGATGGAGGTGATCGTGGACACGATCACCCGTGGCGGCGCCAATACCTGCGGCACCGAAGTTGTCTATCGCATTGGTGTGACACGGGTTCTGGCCGAGGTTCGCGAACTGGATCCGGCGACGGGGCGGTTTGTGGAACTGGCCGAATTCCTGCCGGGCGGCGATGAGACACCGGCCGATTACACCCGCGTGCGGGGCGAGGCGGATACGCGGTATCGGATTTCGCTGGCCGAAGGCGTGACCAGCTGGCAGGTGCGCGAAGCGCTTGGCGCGCTGGATGTGCTGGAAGGCGAGATCGCCGAGGTGCCCGTCGAAGGCACGCTGGCCCCTGACAGCTATGAGATCGTGCCGGGCGAAAGCCGTGCCGATCTGATCGCCGAGATGCAGACCCGTCAGGCGGTGCGCGTGGCGGCGGCCTGGGCGGCGCGTGATCCCGATCTGCCGATTTCGACCCCCGAAGAGATGCTCGTGCTGGCGTCGATCATCGAAAAGGAAACCGGTGTCGCCGAAGAGCGCGGACAGGTGGCCAGCGTCTTCGTGAACCGTCTGAACCGTGGCATGCGGCTGCAGACCGACCCGACGGTGATCTATGGTGTCACCGAAGGGCGCGGGGTGCTGGGCCGGGGCCTGCGCCAGAGCGAGCTGCGCCGGGCAACCCCTTGGAATACCTATGTGATCCAGGGGCTTCCGCCGACACCGATTGCCAATCCGGGCATTGCCAGCCTGCAGGCGGCGGTGCAGCCCGAGGCGACCGATTATGTGTTCTTCGTGGCCGATGGCACGGGCGGTCACGCCTTTGCCGAGACGCTCGAACAGCACAATCAGAACGTCGCCCGCTGGCGCCAGATCGAAGCGGAACGGCGCAACAACTGATGGCCTTGCGCGGGGCGGTTTGATGCGGATCTTGCGATCCGGTTAACAGTCCGCCCCGCCAAGCTGTTGGTAACAAACAATTAATCTTGACTTTCGGGGCGATCCCCTGTAGTCATTTTCCCACGCTAGAAGATGTGTGAACAGGCCGCCGGGGTGTCTCCGGGCGGCCTTTTTGCGTTCTCTCTTGGGCGGAGACCACCCTTCAGGAGGTCTATGAGCAACATGACTGTGATTACCCCGGACGAGCAAGAGACGCGGACCGATGAGCTGTTGCAATCGCTGCAGCAGTCGATCCGTGATCTGAGACAAAACCTAGAAGACCTGACCAAACGGGTCCAAGCCGGGGAGGAAGCGGATCTGCAAAGTGGCAACAAGCAGGTTCAGGCCGTCGAAGGCCTGGTGCGCACCTGCCAGAAAGTGGAGGCCAGCCTTGTCGAACAGCGCTGTCGAAAGATCGGGATCGTCCAGGGCGGATATGCCCTGGACCTTGAACGAGCAAGATTTGAGGTCGGGTGCCGCCTTGCTCGCCTCCGCCGATGCGGAGGTGCGGGACAGGTTCCTGAATGAACTGCATGAGGAGGGCGCCCTGGGCGCCCTTCCTTTTTTGTTCGAATTCTGGGCGTTGCCGCATCAGCTGCCCCCCGACGGAGACTGGCGGGCCTGGGTGATCATGGGCGGGCGCGGGGCCGGCAAGACGCGGGCCGGATCGGAATGGGTGCGCGCCCAGGTCGAAGGGGCACTGCCCACCGATCCCGGCCGGGCCCGGCGGGTGGCGCTGGTGGGCGAAACCTATGATCAGGTGCGCGATGTGATGATCCAGGGCGACAGTGGCATTCTGGCCTGTTCGCCGCCGGACCGGCGCCCGGTCTGGAAGGCGGGCGAACGCAAGCTGATCTGGCCCAATGGCGCCGAGGCGCAGGCCTTTTCGGCGCATGATCCCGAAGCCCTGCGCGGGCCGCAATTCGATGCGGCCTGGGTCGATGAGCTGGCCAAGTGGAAGGCCGGGCAGGAGACCTGGGACATGCTGCAATTTGCGCTGCGTCTGGGCGATCATCCGCAGGCCTGCGTGACGACGACACCGCGCAATGTGGGGGTGTTAAAGGCGCTGCTGGACAGCCCGTCCACCGTTGTCACCCATGCGCCCACCGAGGCCAACCGCGCCAATCTGGCGGATAGTTTTCTGGACGAGGTGCGCGCCCGCTATGCCGGGACGCGGCTGGCGCGGCAGGAGCTGGATGGCGTGCTGCTGGCGGATGCCGATGGGGCGTTGTGGCAGTCCCAGATGCTCGAGCGTCTGCGCTGCGGCAAGTTGCCTGAACTGGATCGCATCGTGGTGGCGGTGGATCCGTCGGTGCGCGGGGGCAAGGGCGGGGATGCCTGCGGGATCGTGGTGGCCGGCGCCTGCATGCAGGGCCCGCCGCAGGACTGGCGCGCCTTTGTGCTGGCCGATTGCACGGTCGAGAACGCAAGCCCGGTGGACTGGGCCCATGCGGCGGTGCGCGCCTATGAGGCGTGGAATGCCGACCGGGTGATCGCCGAGGTCAATCAGGGCGGCCAGATGGTCGAAGAGGTGCTGCGGCAGGTCGATGCGACACTGCCGTTCCGGGCGGTGCACGCGGCCAAGGGCAAGGGGCTGCGGGCGGAACCGGTGGCCGCGCTTTATGAGCAGGGGCGGGTGCGCCATGCGGGCGTGTTCCATGATCTTGAGGATCAGATGGTGCAGATGACCGTGCGCGGCTTTGACGGCAGCGGATCGCCGGATCGCGTCGATGCGCTGGTCTGGGCGCTGCACGAGCTGATCGTGGCCCCGGCCAAGGCCTGGCGGCAGCCGCGGGTGCGGCGCCTGTGAGGGCTCGGGCCCGGTTAACGAAAGATGACCGGGCCGGGCGCGGTGGCAAGCCCATCTTCAGAGCCCGGCCTTAGAACGGTTTCCGAGGCCGCGGGGTCGGTGAGTTGGAACAAGGAGCACACGCGATGGTATTCGATTTCCTGCGTCGGGGAACCGGGACGGACGCGCCCCAGGCGCCAGAGCGCAAGGCCAGTGCGGCCGCGCCGGCGGTGGCCTATCACGGGGCGGGCCGGGTGGCCTGGAGCCCGCGCGATACCGGGTCTCTGACCCGTGCGGGCTTTGCGAGCAACCCGGTGGGCTTTCGGTCGGTCAAGCTGATTGCCGAAGCGGCGGCGGCGCTGCCGCTGGTGCTGCAGGACCGGGCGCAGCGCTATGACAGCCATCCGGTGCTGGATCTGATCCGGCGCCCCAATCCCGCCCAGGGGCGGGCCGAGCTGTTCGAGGCGCTCTATGGGCAGATCCTGCTGTCGGGCAACGCCTATGTCGAGGCGGTGTCGGGCGAGGCGCTGGTGCCGTATGAGCTGCATGTGCTGCGCTCGGACCGGATGCGTGTGATCCCCGGCTCGGACGGTTGGCCGGTGGCGTTCGAATATTCGGTGGGCGGCAAGTCGCACCGGTTCAACGCGGCGGGTGTGGATCAGCCGATCTGCCATATCAAGGCGTTCCACCCGCAGGATGATCACTATGGCCTGTCTCCGCTGCAGGCGGCGGCGATGGCGGTGGATGTGCACAACAGCGCGTCGCGCTGGTCCAAGGCGCTGCTGGACAATGCGGCACGCCCGTCCGGGGCGCTGGTGTACCGTGGTGCCGATGGGCAGGGGGCGATCCCGGATGACCAGTTCGAGCGCCTGTCCCAGGAGATCGAGTCCTATCATCAGGGCGCGCGCAATGCCGGCCGTCCGATGCTGCTGGAAGGGGGGCTGGACTGGAAGCCCATGGGGTTCAGCCCCAGCGACATGGAGTTTCAGAAAACCAAAGAGGCCGCCGCGCGTGAAATCGCCCTGGCCTTTGGGGTGCCGCCGATGCTGATCGGCATTCCGGGCGACGCCACCTATGCCAATTACCAAGAGGCCAACCGCGCGTTTTACCGTCTGACGGTGCTGCCGCTGGTGTCCAAGGTGACGGCTGCCCTGTCGGAATGGCTGACCGGGTTCACCGGCGAACGGCTGGAGCTGAAGCCCGATCTGGATCAGGTGCCCGCGCTGGCGGCCGAGCGGGATGCGCAATGGGCGCGCGTGGCCAAGGCCGAGTTCCTGAGCGAGGCGGAAAAGCGCGCGCTTCTGGGTCTGCCGGCGCTGGCCAATGAGGATGAGGCAGATGGCTGAACAGCCCCACGAGGCCTTTGACTGTGCGCCGGGGCTGCGGCTGCGGGCGCATGAAAAGGTGAGCCAGATCCATCATGACCATCTGTGCCGCCGTCTGGAGCGGCTGGAAGAGATGCTGGAACGGCTCGAACGGCGGGTCTGGCTGACGGTCTACGGGGTGGTCGCGGCCATCCTGGCGCAGAGCTTTCAGTCGATCGTGGCGGCATTGCCCTGAACCGGGCACGACGAAGGAGAACACCATGAGCGTGGATTACGGATTGGAAACCAAGTTCGCCCGCTTTGGCGACGCGATCGCCCTGGGCGAAGATGCCAGTATCGAAGGCTATGCCAGCCTGTTCGGGGCGGTCGATCAGGGCGGCGACATCGTCCAGGGCGGGGCCTATGGCGCGTCGCTGAAATTGCTCGATGAGGCGGGGCGCAAGGTTAAGATGCTATGGCAGCACGACCCGGCCCAGCCCATCGGCGTCTGGGATGAGGTGCGCGAGGACGCCAAGGGCCTTTATGTCAAAGGCCGCCTGCTCGACAGCACCCAGAAGGGGCGTGAAGCCGCAGCCCTGATCGCGGCGGGCGCGATTGACGGTCTGTCGATCGGCTATCGCACGCGGCGGGCGGCAAAGAATGACAGGGGCCAGCGGCTCTTGACGGAACTGGAGCTGTGGGAGGTGTCGCTGGTGACCTTTCCGATGCTTCCCAGTGCGCGGGTGGCGGCCAAGGGCGATCAGCCCGAGACCGACCGGGGCCTGCGGGATCTGGCCGCGATCCTGAACCGGGGGCGGACAGAGTTTGAAAACGGCTGACGCGCCGTCTCACAACCGACCAAGAGGACATGCCAATGCGCAAGACCGAGAGAGAGTCTCGGACCGGGGAAGATTTGTCTCCGGTTCAGGAGGTGGCCGAAGCCATGGGTGGCTTCCTGAATGACTTCAATGGCTTTCGGGCCGACATGCAATCGAAACTGCAACAGACAGAAGAGCGACTGACCATGCTGGATCGCAAGACACATATCGCTGCACGCCCGCAACTGGCCGCAGGCCAGGATCTGGACCTTTCCCACAAGAGCGCCTTTCGCGGCTATCTGCAGTCGGGCGATGATGACGGGCTGCGCGGCCTCGAGCTGGACGGCAAATCGCTGAGCACGGCGGTGAACAGCGACGGCGGCTATCTGGTGGATCCGCAGACCTCGGAAGAGATCCGGACGGTGCTGCACAACAGCGCGTCGATCCGGTCGGTCGCCAATGTGGTCAATGTCGAAGCGACGTCGTTTGACGTGCTGGTCGACCGCACCGAGGCGGGCGCGGGCTGGGCCACGGAGGCCGCCGATGCCACCGAAACCGACACCCCCACGATCGAGCGCATCACCATCCCGCTGCACGAGCTGAGCGCGCTGCCCAAGGCGTCGCAGCGTCTGCTGGATGACAGCGCCTTTGACATCGAAGGCTGGCTGGCCAAGCGCATCGCCGAGAAATTTGCACGCGCCGAGGCATCGGCCTTTGTCACGGGTGATGGTGTGGACAAACCGCGCGGGTTTCTCAACCACACCAAGGTGCTGAATTCCAACTGGAACTGGCAGCGCATCGGGTTTCTTCCCACGGGCGCGGATGGCGCGCTGGCCTCGGCCGATCCCATTGTCGATCTGATCTATGCGCTGGATGCCGAATATCGCCCCAACGCGACCTTCGTGATGAGCTCGAAAACCGCCGCGACCATCCGCAAGATGAAGGACGCCGATGGCCGTTTCCTGTGGTCGGATGGCCTCGCGGCCGGGGAACCGGCGCAGCTGATGGGCTATCCGGTGATGATTTCGGAAGACATGCCCGAGATCTCCAACGGATCGTTTTCGATTGCCTTCGGGGATTTCGCCGCCGGCTACACGATTGCCGAGCGCCCCGACATGCGCGTGCTGCGTGATCCCTTCAGCGCCAAACCGCATGTGCTGTTCTACGCCACCAAGCGCGTGGGCGGGGACGTGTCGGATTTCAACGCGATCAAACTGCTGAAATTCTCGGCCAGCTAAGGCCGGGATGGGGCTGACCCCCAGGGCGGGGTCGGCCTTCGGGACGGGCGCGTGCAGTCATATGGCTTTGCGTTGTCTAGCTGCTCCCCTCCGTCCGAGCGACGTGAAGCGGTGCGCGCGCCCCGACCATGAACACGAAACCCGGATGGGGGAGCGCCCCGAAGCGCGGAGAGAGTGGATGAGACTGACAGAAGAAACCGGCATCGCCGACGCCGATCTGCCGCTGGAGCCGTTCAAGGCGCATCTGCGTCTTGGGACCGGATTTGCCGAAGATGGGTTGCAGGACGCGGTGCTCAGCAGTTTTTTGCGCGCCGCCATCGCCGCCATCGAGGCGCGCACGGCCAAGGTGCTGTACGAGCGGGATTTTCGCTGGCATCTGAGCGCGTGGCGCGATGGGGTCGCACAGGTGCTGCCGGTGGCCCCGGTGGTGGCGGTGACGGCGCTGCGGCTGGTGGATCGTCACGGTGTTGAAACCGCGATAGCCGCCGATGCCTGGGCGCTTGAGGCCGACAGCCAGCAGCCGCGCCTGCGCGCGGTGGGGGGCAGTCTGCCCGGCATCCCGCATCTGGGCGAGGCGGTGATTGATCTCAGCGCCGGTCTGTCGCCCGATTGGGACGGGCTGCCTGCCGATCTGGCGCAGGCGGTGCTGATGCTGGCGGCGCATTATTACGAATACCGGCATGAAACGACGCTTGGTGACGGGTGCATGCCCTTTGGTGTGACCAGCCTGCTGCAGCGCTATCGGCCGATGCGGATCGGGTTCGGAGGCCGGGCATGAGCGCGCGCGGGGTGCGCCTGAACCGGGCGCTGGTTCTGGAAAGCCGCAGCACCGTTTCGGACGGGGCGGGCGGAACGCAGGCGACCTGGAGCGCGCTTGGCACGCTCTGGGCCGCGATTGACGCCCGCAGTGGCGCGGAGCGGCGCGAAAGCGGACAGACCCTGTCGAGCACGCGTCTGCGCATCACGGTGCGCGCGGCCCCGGTCGGGTCGGCGCAACGCCCGCGCCCCGATCAGCGGTTCCGCGAGGGCGCGCGGCTGTTTCAGATCCGCGCCGTGGCCGAGGCGGATGCCGATGGCCGGTATCTCACCTGCTATTGCGACGAGGAGGTTGCGGCATGAGTTTCGCGGTTTCAGCGGCGCTGCAGGTGGCGATCTATCAGCGCCTGATCGGGGATCCGGGGGTCATCGCCCAGCTGGGCGACGCGATCTATGACACGCTGCCTGCGGGCACCCTGCCGGGGATGTACCTGTTGCTGGGCCCCGAAGAGGTGCGCGATCGGTCGGATGTGACCGGCCACGCGGCCGAGCATCGGGTGACGCTGTCGCTGCGCGCCCAAGCGGCGGGGTTTCACGCTGCCAAACAAGCCGCAGGCGCGGTCTGTGACGCGCTGCAGGGCGCCGAGCTGACGCTGACGCGGGGGCGGCTGGTGGGGCTGTGGTTCGACCGGGCGCGCACGCAGCGCGCGGGTCGGGTCGGCGACATCCGACAGATTGATCTGCGTTTTCGGGCGCAGGTTGAAGACGACTAATTCACATCTAGCAGGAGCAGGATCATGGGTGCTCAGAACGGCAAGGATCTTTTGGTCAAGGTGGACATGACCGGTGGTGGTCAGTTCGAAACACTGGCCGGGCTGCGCGCGACGCGCGTCAGCTTCAACGCCGAAACGGTGAACATCACAAGCCTTGAAAGCCAGGGCGGCTGGCGCGAGCTGCTGTCGGGGGCGGGCATGAAGACCTGCGCGATTTCCGGCGCGGGCGTGTTCAAGGATGCGGGCACGGATGAACGTGCACGGCAGATCTTTTTCGACGGTCAGACGCCGGAATTTCAGGTCATCATCCCCGATTTCGGCCGCGTCGAAGGGCGCTTTCAGGTCACGTCGATCGAATATGCGGGCAATTACGACGGCGAGGCGACCTATGAGCTGTCGCTGCAGAGCGCCGGTCCGCTGAGCTTTGTGGCGATCTGATGGCGAACCCGTTCGCAGGCGAAGTGAACCTGACGGTGGATGGCCAGGCGCGGGTGCTCAAGCTGACCCTGGGCGTGCTGGCCGAGCTTGAGGACGAGCTGGGCGAAGACAGCCTTGTGGCGCTGGTCGAGCGGTTCGAAGGCAACCGGTTTTCCGCGCGCGACGTGCTGGCCCTGGTGGCCGCAGGTCTGCGCGGGGGCGGGTCGGACATGGCCCGCGCCGATGTGGCGCGCGCCGAGATCGACGGCGGGCCGATGGCCGCGGCACGCGCGGCGGCGCTGCTTTTGGCGCGCGCCTTTACGGTGCCGGGTGCAGCATGAGCCGCTTTGACTGGCCGGGGCTGATGCGGCTGGGGCTGCATGAGCTTCGGCTGACCCCGGCGCAGTTCTGGGCGCTGAGCCCGGCCGAGCTGCGGGTGATGCTGGGGCAGGGCGGGCCCGCGCAGGGGCCGCTGTCCCGCAACGGGCTTGATGCCCTGCTGGCCGCCTATCCCGATGGCGCCCGCAATGCGCAAAAGGAGCAGGATGATGACGGAAACTGAAGGCTTCGACGAGCTTGAATTCGCAAGCGGTGATCTGGAAGGCGGGCTGGGGCGTGTGTCGAGCCTCGCGTCGGGGTTCGGCAGCGAACTGGGCCGGCTGAGTGCGGCGATCGACGCCACCGGCAAGGATGTCGCGACGCTGGAAAAAAGCCTGTCGCGCGGGCTGAGCCGGGCGTTCGAAGATATCGTGTTCGACGGCAAGGGCCTGTCGGATGCGCTGGATACGCTGGCCAACAGCATGGCCAATTCCGCCTTCAATGCTGCGATCCGTCCGGTGACCAATCATTTTGGCGGCATGATCGCCGAAGGGGTGGGGTCGCTGGTGTCGGGGGTGCTGCCCTTTGCCAAGGGGGGCAGCTTTTCGCAGGGGCGGGTGATGCCCTTTGCCGATGGCGGGGTGGTCAGTTCGCCCACCTATTTCCCCATGCGCGGCGGCACCGGTCTGATGGGCGAAGCCGGCCCCGAGGCGATCATGCCGCTCAGCCGGGGGGCCGATGGCAAGCTGGGGGTGCGCGCGGGGGGCGGCGGCCAGCCGGTGCAGGTGGTGATGAACATCCAGACCCCCGATGCACAGAGTTTCCAGCGCAGCCAGGGGCAGATTGCTGCCGGTCTCAGCCGCGCGATCGCGCGCGGGCAGCGCAACAGGTAAGGGAGCAGACAGATGAGCTTTCACGAGGTGCGGTTTCCTGCGTCGCTGAGCTTTGGGTCCGTGGGTGGGCCCGAGCGGCGCACCGAGGTGGTCACGCTGGCCAACGGGTTTGAAGAGCGCAACACCCCCTGGGCGCATTCGCGCCGCCGCTATGACGCGGGGGTCGGGATGCGGTCGCTTGACGACATCGAAACGCTGATCGCCTTTTTCGAGGCGCGCGCAGGGCAGATGTACGGGTTCCGCTGGAAGGACTGGTCGGATTACAAATCCTGCCCCGCCAGCGCCGAGATCCGTCCCGATGACCAGGTCATCGGGCAGGGCGACGGGCAGCGCCGGGAGTTTGCTCTGCTCAAGACCTACCGGTCGGGCAGCACGGGCTATACCCGCCCCATCGCCAAGCCGGTTGCGGGCACCGTGCGGGTGGCGGTGGCGCAGGTCGAACTGCGCGAAGGCGATGAATGGGCGCTGGATGCCAGCACCGGAAACATCCGTTTCGCCCGCGCGCCGGGGGTCGATCAACCGGTGACGGCGGGGTTCGAATTCGATGTGCCGGTGCGCTTTGACACCGATGCGATCCGCACCAGCGTGGCCAATTTCCAGGCCGGTGAGGTGCCCAATGTTCCAGTGGTCGAGGTGCGGGTGTGATGACGGGGATGGCAGCGCTTGAAACGCATATGGCAGGGGGGCTGACGACGGTCTGCCGGTGCTGGGCGATCACCCGCACCGACGGGCGCAGCTTTGGCTTTACCGATCATGACCGGCCTCTGGGCTTTGACGGGCTGACCTTTCGCGCCGACACGGGGCTGTCGGCGCGGGTGCTGAGCCAGAGCTCGGGTCTGGCGGTGGACAATACCGAAGCGCTTGGGGCGCTGTCGGATGCGTCGGTGACCGAAGCTGACATCGAAGCGGGCCGGTTCGACGGGGCCGAGGTGTGCGCCTGGCTGGTGAACTGGGCGGATGTGGTCGAGCGCGCGCTTCAGTTTCGCGGCACAATTGGCGAGCTGCGGCGCAATGATGGCGTGTTTCACGCCGAATTGCGCGGCCTGACCGAGGTGCTGAACCGGCCCATCGGGCGGGTGTTCCAAAAACCCTGCACCGCCGTTCTGGGTGATCGGGCCTGCGGGGTGGATCTGGCGGCAGCTGGCCTGACCACCGATCTGACCGTGGATCAGGTGAGCGAGGCGCGGCTGTTCCGCTGGGCCGACATCGCGGGGTTCGAAGCCGACTGGTTCGCGCGCGGGCGTCTGACGGTTCTGTCGGGCGCGGCACAGGGCCTGTGGGGCATGATCCGGGGCGACCGGATCGGCAGCCAGGGCCGCGAGATCGAGCTTTGGGGCCCGATCCGGGGCGCGGTGGCGCCGGGCGACCGCGTGCGCCTGAGTGCCGGGTGCGACCGGCGCATGGAAACCTGCCGTGCCAAGTTCGACAATGTCATCAACTATCAGGGCTTTCCCGACATCCCCAGCGAAGACTGGGTGATGGCCTATCCCCGGTCCGGGGACGTCAATTCCGGAGGGAGCCGCCGATGACCGCGCCTGACCGCATTGTGGCCGCCGCGCGCGGCTGGATCGGCACGCCCTATCTGCATCAGGCGGCGTGCAAGGGGGCCGGGGCCGATTGTCTGGGCCTTGTCCGGGGCGTCTGGCGCGAGGTGCTGGGCCGCGAGCCCGAAGCCGCGCCGGCCTATACGATGGACTGGTCCGAACCACAGGGCCAAGAGCGCCTGTGGGCGGCCGCTGCGCGCCATCTGTGCCCGGTCGATGCCGAGACCCCCCTGGCGCCGGGGCAGGTGCTGCTGTTTCGGATGCGTCACCGGGCGGTGGCCAAGCATCTTGGCATCGTCTCGGACAGCGGCGCGGTGCCCCGGTTCATCCACGCCTATAGCGGGCATGGCGTGGTCGAAAGCCCGCTCAGCACCCCCTGGCGTGCGCGCATCGTCGCGCGCTTTGACTATCCTTAAGGAGGCTCACCCATGGCGACCATTGTTCTTGGTGCGGTCGGGGCCGCAATCGGCGGATCCATCGGCGGGACATTTGCAGGGCTTTCAGCGGCGGTGATCGGGCGCGCGGTGGGCGCGACGCTGGGCAACGTGATCGACCAGCGCCTGTTGGGCAACGGGTCCGAGCCGGTGGAAACCGGCCGTGTCGACCGGTTCCGCCTGACCAATGTGGGCGATGGCACGCCGATCACCCAGACCCATGGCCGCGCCCGTGTGGGCGGGCAGGTGATCTGGGCGTCGGATTTTCTGGAAACGGTGACCACCAGCGGTGGCGGCGGTGGCAAGGGCACGCGCCGCCCGCCCAGCCCCGAGGTGCGCGAATTTTCCTATTCGGTGTCTCTGGCCGTGGCCCTGTGCGAGGGCGAGATCATGGGCGTGTCGCGCGCCTGGGCCGATGGCGACGAGGTCGCCATCGCGGATCTGAACATGCGCGTCTACAAAGGCACCCGCACGCAGCTGCCCGACCCGGTGATCGAGGCCGTCGAAGGCCAGGGGACGGTGCCCGCCTATCGCGGCACCGCCTACGTGGTGATCGAGGATCTGCCGCTGGGACGGTTTGGCAACCGGGTGCCGCAGATGTCGTTCGAAGTGGTGCGCGCGGCCCAGCCCGACGCGCCCGATCACGCGCTGGATCTGACACAGCAGGTGCGCGGGGTCGCGCTGATGCCGGGCACCGGCGAATACGCGCTGGCCAGCACCCCGGTCTATTATGACGAAGGTCCGGGGCAGGCGCGGGCGGCGAACCTGAATTCCCCGTCGGGCTATACCGATTTCGTGAAATCCGTCCGAGATCTGAGCGATGAGCTGCCCCGCTGCGACGGGGTGTCGATGATCGTGTCGTGGTTCGGGGACGATCTGCGCTGTGGCGATTGCGAGATCCGGCCAAAGGTCGAGCGCCGCGTCTTTGACGGCAAGGACATGCCGTGGGTGGTGTCGAGCCTGCCGCGCAGCGCGGCCGCCGAGATCGAACAGATCGACGCGCGCCCGGTCTATGGCGGCACCCCGTCGGATGCATCGGTGATCGAGGCGATCCGGCATCTCAATGAGCAGGGCAAGCGGGTCATGTTCTATCCCTTCATCCTGATGGATCAGCTGTCGGGCAATGGCCGCCCCGATCCCTGGAGCGGGGCCTCTGATCAGCCCGTGCTGCCCTGGCGCGGGCGCATCACCCTGTCCCAGGCACCGGGGCGGGCGGGATCGCCCGATGGCACCGACGAGGCGGACGCACAGGTGGCGCGGTTCTTTGGGCAGGCCACGGCGGTGGATTTCGAGATCGCCGATGGCGCGGTGACCTATACCGGTGATCCCGATGACTGGGGGCTGCGGCGCTTCATCCTGCATTACGCGGCGCTCTGCGCGGCGGCGGGCGGGGTTGAAAGCTTTTGCATCGCCTCCGAGATGCGCGGGCTGACGCAGATCCGGGGCGCGGGCAACCGCTTTGTCGCGGTCGAGCAGCTTGTGGCGCTGACCGGCGATGTGCGGGCATTGCTGGGCGACGGGGTCAAGATCGGCTATGCGGCGGATTGGTCGGAATATTTCGGCTATCAGCCGCAGGATGGCAGCGGCGACCGGTATTTCCACCTCGATCCGCTGTGGGCCGACCACAACATAGATTTTGTGGGCATCGACAATTACATGCCGCTGGCCGACTGGCGCGACGGGACCGAGCACGCGGATGCGGGCTGGGGCGATATTCACGACATTGGCTATCTGATGTCCAATATCGAAGGCGGCGAAGGCTATGACTGGTATTATGGCTCGCCCGAGGAGGAAGAGGCGCAGATCCGCACGCCGATCCTGGATCTGGCGCATAACGAGCCCTGGATCTGGCGGTACAAGGACATTCGCAGCTGGTGGAGCAACCCCCATCACGAGCGCATTGGCGGGGTGCGGCAGGCCAGCCCCACCGCGTGGCAGCCGCAGTCCAAACCGATCTGGTTCACCGAAATCGGCTGTGCGTCCATCGACAAGGGGGCCAATCAGCCCAACAAGTTCCTTGATCCCAAATCGTCGGAATCGCGCCTGCCGAAATACTCCAACGGCCAGCGCGATGACCTGATGCAGCGGGTGTTTCTGGACGCGGTCTATGCCTATTGGCAGACGCCGGGGCGCAACCCGGTGTCGGGGGTCTATGGCGGGCCGATGCTGGATATGGATCATGTCTATGTCTGGGCCTGGGATGCTCGGCCGTTCCCGTTCTTTCCCAACAATCGCGGGCTCTGGGGGGATGGCGACAATTATGCGCGCGGCCACTGGCTGAACGGGCGCGCGGGCGGGCGGAGCCTGGCCAGCGTGGTCAGCGAGATCTGCCGCCGCGCCGGGCTGACATCCTATGATGTGTCAAAGCTTTACGGGTTCGTGCATGGCTATGTGTCCGATGGGGTGACGGATGCGCGTGCAGCACTGCAGCCGCTGATGATGCGCTTTGGCTTTGACGCGGTCGAACGGGACGGGGTGCTGCGCTTTGCCATGCGCAAGGGCGCCGCACCGATCGAGATCGACCCCGACTGGCTGGCCGATGACCCCGAGGTCGAAGGCCGCATCGAGCGCCGCCGCGAGGCCGAGGCCGAACTGTCGGGCCGGGTGCGCCTGCGCTTTGTCGAGGCCGAAGGCGATCATGCGGTGCTGGCCGAAGAGGCCGTGCTGCCCGACGAGGCCACCCATGCGGTGTCCACCAGCGACCTGTCGCTGGCGATGACGCGGGGCGAAGGCCGCCAGGTGGCCGAGCGCTGGCTGAACGAGGCGCGCATCGCCCGCGACACCGCCCGCTTTGCGCTGCCTCCGTCGCGGCTTGATCTGGGGGCGGGCGATGTGGTGCGGTTGCCGGACGGGGCGTCGGGGGGGCTTTATCGGATCGACCGGGTCGAGCAGGGGCTGGCGCGCGTGGTCGATGCGGTCCGGATGGAGCCCAGCGTCTATGCGCTGCCCGACACGCCCGACGATCCGCCGCGGCTGCGTGAATTCGTGGCGCCGGTGCCGGTCTATCCGCTGTTCATGGACCTGCCGCTGATGGGCGGGGGCGAGGTGCCGCATGCGCCGCATCTGGCGGTGTCGGCGCGGCCCTGGCCGGGGACGGTGGCGGTCTATGCGTCATCGGGGGCCGACAGCTTTGCGCTGAATGACACGGTGGGCGCATGGGCCACGGTCGGGGTCACGGAAACCGCCCTGCATCAGGCGCGGGCCGGGATCTGGGACGAAGGCGCGCCGCTGCAGGTCAAGCTGATCGGCGGTCAGCTGGAAAGCCGCGAGCCCGAGGCGATCCTGAGCGGTGCCAATCTGGCGGCCATCGGCGACGGCACCACCGGCAATTGGGAGATGTTCCAGTTCCGCGAGGCCGAGCTGATCGCCCCGAACGCCTATGCGCTGCGCGGACGGCTGCGCGGGCAGCTGGGCAGCGACGGGATGATGCCGCAGGACTGGCCGGTGGGGTCGGTGTTCGTGCTGATGAACGGGGTGCCCCAGCAGCTGGATCTGCAGCCTTCGGCGCGGGGGACGGCACAGACCTATCGGATCGGGCCGGCGACGCGGGGGCTTGCTGATCCGTCCTTTGTCGAACGGCGCGAAGCCTTTGCCGGAACCGGGCTGCGCCCCTATGCGCCGGCCCATCTGCGCGCCAGATCGGTGGGGGGCGATCTGCAGATCAGCTGGATCCGCCGCACCCGGATTGATGGCGACAACTGGGCGGATGTGGATGTGCCTCTGGGCGAGGTGGCCGAGCTTTATCGGTTGCGGATCCGGCAGGGCGACACCGTGCTGCGCGAGGTCACGCTGGATGCGCCGCGCTGGACCTATGACGCGGCCATGCGGGCCGCCGATCAGCCCGCAGCAGGGGCCGAGATCACGGTGGCGCAGATCTCGGACCGGTATGGGCCGGGCCTTGTGGCGCGCCTGCCGCTGCCCTGAGCCCCTGTGACGGCAGCGATGCGGCCCGTCCTCACGATCCTGTGAGGAGGGCCGTTTTGCTGCGATCACGGACCGCGATCGGAGCGATCACGCCTTTGCGTTTGCGTCGAATGCCCCTAAATGGGTACCCTAGCCGCAGCAAAGGAGCATGCGCCATGGTTGAAACCCTGAGCAAAGTGGCCAGCGTGGACCCGGTTTGGGACCGCATCAAGCACGAAGCAGAAGAGGCTGTTCGGACCGAACCTCTCATGGGGGGGCTGATCCACGCCTGTATCCTGCACCATGCGTCGCTGGAAAAGGCCCTGTCCTATCGCATCGCGGCCAAGCTGTCGTCGAACGAGATGTCGATGGTGATCCTGCGCGAGATCGCGGATCGCGCCTATGCCAGTTCGCCGCAACTGGTCGAGGCCGCGCGCGCCGATCTGGTGGCGGTGTTCGAACGCGACCCGGCCTGCCACCGGCTGTTGCAGCCGGTGCTCTATTTCAAAGGCTATCAGGCGGTGCAGTGCTATCGCATCGGCCACTGGCTGTGGCAGAGCGGCCAGCATGATCTGGCCTATTTCTTCCAGATGCGGATTTCGGAGATCTTTGGCGTCGACATTCACCCCGCCGCGCGGATCGGCAAGGGGATCATGATCGATCACGCCCATTCCATCGTGATCGGCGAAACGGCTGTGGTGGGCGACAATGTGTCGATGCTGCATTCGGTGACGCTCGGGGGGACGGGCAAGGAAGAAGAAGACCGCCATCCCAAGATCGGCGATGGCGTGCTGATCGGTGCGGGGGCCAAGGTGCTGGGCAATATCCGCATCGGCAATTGCAGCCGCGTGGCCGCAGGGTCGGTGGTGCTGCACGACATTCCCGCCTGCAAGACGGTGGCGGGGGTGCCCGCCAAGATCGTTGGCGAAGCGGGCTGTGCGCAGCCAGCGGTCAGCATGAACCAGGTGCTTGATGACGGGTCTTCGCCCAGCCGCTGAGCTGCGTTAGAGTGCTGATAACAGGGGCCGCGCGCGGCCCCGATCCAGCGCTATGAGGAAAGCCATGTCCATTCGTCAGACATCGGGCCGGGGTCGGCTGTTCGGGTCGGTTCTTGATACCGTGGGCGACACGCCCGTGATCCGCATCAACCGCATCGCGCCCGATCACGTCACGGTTTACGTGAAAGCCGAAGCCTTCAACCCCGCCGCATCCGTCAAGGACCGGCTGGCGCTGAACATCATCGAAGCGGCCGAGCGTGACGGGCGCCTGACGCCGGGCCAGACCGTGGTCGAGGCGACCAGCGGCAATACCGGCATCGGGCTGGCCATGGTCTGCGCGGCCAAGGGCTATCCGCTTGTGGTCACGATGCATGACGGGTTTTCGGTGGAACGCCGCCGCCTGATGCGCTTTCTGGGGGCCAAGGTTGTCCTGACCCGCAAGGAAGACAAGGGCATCGGCATGTATCAAAAGGCGCAGGAGCTGGCCGAGGCCCATGGCTGGTTTCTGGCCCACCAGTTCGAAACCCCGGCCAATGCGGATATGCACGAGCACACCACCGCGCAGGAAATCCTGGGCGATTTTGACGGGCAGCGGCTGGACTATATCGTCACCGGCTATGGCACCGGCGGCACGGTGACGGGGATCGGCCGGGTGATGCGCGCCGAGCGCCCCGACACAAAGATCATCCTGAGCGAGCCTGCCAATGCCGCGCTGGTGTCATCGGGCACGCCCACGCCGCGCAACGCCGCAGGCGAGGCCACCGAAAGCCACCCGGCGTTTCAGCCTCATCCGATCCAGGGCTGGACCCCGGATTTCATCCCGCTGGTTCTGCAGGAAACCCTGGATAACGGGCTTTATGACGAGATGATCCCGGTTTCAGGGCCCGACGGCATTGCCTGGTCGCAGCGTCTGGCCGCCGAAGAGGGCATCCTGACCGGCATTTCCGGTGGCGCCAGCTTTGCAGTGGCCATGCAGGTGGCCGAAACCGCGCCAGCGGGGGCGGTGATCCTGTGCATGCTTCCCGATACCGGAGAGCGCTATCTGTCGACGCCGCTGTTTGACGGCGTGGCCGAGGCCATGGACAGCGACGAACTGGCCTTGTCCCGGTCGACGCCCGGATACCAGTATCCGGGCTGAGCCATGGCCGAGACGACCCCGATCTCATCCATCCGCAATCTGGGTCCGGCGATGGAACAGGCCTGCGCGCGCGCCGGCATCCATTCGGCCGAGGCGTTGCGCGAACTGGGCACGGATGCGGCCTATCGCAAGCTGATCGACAGCGGCACGCGGCCCCATTTCATCGGGTACTACGTGATCGAGATGGGGTTGCAGGGGCGGCCCTGGAACGATTGCAAGGGCAAGGAAAAGGACGCGCTGCGCGTCCGGTTCGACGCCATCGTGGCCAGCGCGCGTGACAGCGGGATGGGCGATCTGGAGCGCATCCTGAACGAGGTCGGCACCGGGCTGCGGCGCTGACGGGACCTGCGCGCATTGGTCCTGTAGGGTGTGTGCGTGCGAACCTTGCGCCAGATGATCTTCCGTTCAATAGTCTGCACAACATGTGCACGGGATCGACGGAGCAAATCATGGCACGTATCTGGATCTATGGCGCGGCTCTGGTGCTGAGCGCGTCGGCTGTCTGGGCAGACACACAGGCCCTGCCGCTGGGGCCGGGGCCGGTGGTGGATGTACCGGGTCAGCCGGTTACCGACATCGGCAGCACGGCGCTTGGCGCGGCGGCGCAGAAAGATCCCTGTGGGGCGGATCAGTATCTGCATCTTCTGGGCGCGCCCTATGGGCAGGTCGGCACGCAGCTGCCCATAGGTGTGCAGGTGCAGCAGCAGGGCGCACCCTTCGTGAACGCCGAAAAAGATCCCAAGCGGCTGAATGTCGAGCTGAACGATGACGAGGCGATCAGCCGGATCTGGTGCGGCTGATCGGATCGGCAGAGCGGCTGCTGCGGATGTGATCAGGCGAGCATCAGCAGCGGATTTTCCAGATTGTCGACAATGGCCTGCAAAAGCTGCGCACCAAGCGCGCCGTCGATGACCCGGTGATCGACCGACAGGGTGACGGACATGACGGTGGCGGCGGTGATCTCTCCGTCCGCGCCGATCACGGGTTTCTTGACGCCAGCGCCCACCGCCAGAATGGCCCCGTGGGGCGGGTTGATGACGGCGTCGAAATTGTCGATCCCGAACATGCCCAGATTGGAGATTGCAAAGCTGCCGCCCTGATATTCATGCGGCGCCAGTTTGCGGTCGCGGGCGCGGGTGGCGAGGTCTTTCATCTCGGACGACAGCGCCGAGAGGCTTTTGGCGTCGGCGTCCCGGAGCACAGGCGTAAAGAGCCCACCGTCAATGGCCACGGCCACCGCCACATCCGACGGTCTGAGCCGCAGGATCCGGTCACCGGCCCAGACCGCATTGGCATCGGGCACCTGCTGGAGCGCCAGCGCGCAGGCCTTGATGATGAAGTCATTGACGCTGAGCTTGATGTCCCGCGCGGCCAGCTGTGCGTTCAGCTCGGCGCGGAACCCGAGCAGCGCATCAAGACGGATGTCGCGGCGCAGGTAGAAATGCGGGATGGTCTGTTTGGCCTCGCTCAGCCGGGCGGCGATGGTCTTGCGCATGCCATCAAGCGGCAGGTCATCATAGTCGCGGTCGGCATAGAGTTTTGCGATCGCATCGGCCGACGGGCCCGTGGGCGCGGTCGGGGCAGGTGCGGTGGTCGCCATGGGCGCGGGGGCGGCGGCGGGTGTCGCGGCCACGGCCGGGCTTGCGGTTGCGCCTTCGACATCGGCCTTGACGATGCGGCCACGCGGGCCGGTGCCGGTGATCTGCGCCAGATCGAGCCCCTTTTGCGCCGCGATCCGGCGTGCCAGCGGTGAGGCAAAGACGCGGTCGCCTGTGGCGGTTGCGGGCGCAGCGGGGGCGGGGGGCGCAGGGGGGGCGGCCGCGTCAGAGCCCCCTGCAGGGGCCGCTTCCTTGGCCGCGTCGGCTGCCGCCTCCGGCGCGGGGGCGGGTGCTGTGCCAATGTCATCCGCGCTTTCGCCGTCTTCGAGCAGGACGGCGATGGCGGTGTTGACCTTGACGCCTTCGGTCCCCTCGGGGATCAGCAGCTTGCCGATCACGCCTTCGTCCACCGCTTCGAACTCCATGGTGGCCTTGTCGGTTTCGATCTCGGCCAGAAGGTCGCCCGAGCTGACGTTGTCGCCTTCCTTGACCAGCCATTTGGCAAGGGTGCCTTCTTCCATCGTGGGCGAGAGGGCGGGCATGAGGATTTCAATGGGCATGGGTCCGTCTCCTCTTAGCGATAGGTGACTTGTTTCACGGCGGCGATGACTTCGTCCGTGGTGATCAGGGCCAAGCGTTCCAGGTTGGCGGCATAGGGCATCGGGACATCCTTGCCGGTGCAGGTGAGCACCGGGGCATCGAGATAGTCGAAGGCGTCGCGCATGATGACCGAGCTGATGTAGCTGCCCACCGATCCCTGCGGCCAGCCTTCTTCGACGGTGACGCAGCGGTTGGTTTTCATCACCGATCTGATGATCGTGTCGGTGTCCATCGGGCGCAGGGTGCGCAGGTCGATGACCTCGGCCGAAATGCCGTCTTCGGCCAGCCTGTCGGCCGCTTCGAGCGCGTATTGCATGCCGATGCCGAAGCTGACGATGGTGACATCGGACCCTTCGCGCCAGATCCGGGCCTTGCCGAAGGGGACGGTGTAGTCATCCAGCTGCGGCACGTCAAAGCTGCGCCCGTAGAGGATTTCGTTTTCCAGGAAGATCACCGGGTTGGGGTCGCGGATCGCGGATTTCAGCAGCCCTTTGGCGTCCGAGGCGCAATAGGGCATGGCCACCTTGAGCCCCGGTATCTGCATGTACCAGGCGGCATAGTCCTGGCTGTGCTGGGCGGCGACGCGGGCGGCGGCGCCGTTGGGGCCGCGAAAGACCATGGGCGCGCCCATCTGACCGCCGGACATGTAGAGCGTCTTGGCGGCGGAATTGATGATCTGGTCGATCGCCTGCATGGCGAAGTTGAAGGTCATGAATTCGACAATCGGGCGCAGCCCGCCAAAGGCGGCGCCGGTGGCGATGCCGGCAAAGCCGTGTTCGGTGATCGGCGTGTCGATCACGCGTTTGGAGCCGAAGCGGTCGAGCAGGCCCTGGCTGACCTTGTAGGCGCCCTGATATTCGCCGACCTCTTCGCCCATGATGAAGACGCTGTCATCGGCGGCCATTTCTTCGGCCATGGCGTCGCGCAGGGCTTCGCGCACGGTCTGCTGCACCATCGGCGTGCCTTCGGGCCAGTCGGGGGTTGGATCAGGGGCGGCCGGGATCGGGGTGGCGGGCGCGTTGGAGCCCCCTGCGGGGGCCGCCGCCTTGCCCGCGTCGGCTGTCGCCTCCGGCGCGGGGGCGGGGGCTGTGCCAATGTCATCGGCGCTTTCGCCGTCTTCGAGCAGGATGGCGATGGGGGTGTTGACCCGCACGCCTTCGCTGCCTTCGGCGATCAGCAGCTTGCCGATCACCCCTTCGTCCACCGCTTCGAATTCCATGGTGGCCTTGTCGGTTTCGATTTCAGCCAGGATGTCACCCGAACGGACGCTGTCGCCTTCCTTGACCAGCCATTTGGCCAGCGTGCCTTCTTCCATCGTGGGCGAGAGGGCGGGCATGAGAATGTCGATTGCCATGTCTGTGATCCTTTCCTCAGGCGTAGATGTCGGTCCAGAGCGCGTCCAGCGGCGGCTCGGGGCTGTCTTTGGCGAAATCGGCCGAGGCGTTGACGATCTGCTTGATCTCTTTGTCGATGGCCTTGAGGTCGTCTTCGGTGGCGTGGCCGCCGTCGATCAGCAGGTCGCGTACATGGTCGATGGCGTCTTTTTCCTCGCGCACTTTCTGCACCTCTTCGCGGGTGCGGTATTTGGCGGGATCGGACATGGAATGGCCGCGATAGCGGTAGGTCTTGACCTCGAGGATATAGGGGCCTTTGCCCTTGCGGCAGTGGGCCACCGCGCGCTGGCCGGCATCGCGCACCGCCAGCACATCCATGCCATCGACCATCTCACCTGGGATGCCAAAGGCTTCGCCGCGGTGATAGATGTCCTTGGTCGAGGTCGAGCGCTGCTGCGCGGTGCCCATGGCGTATTGATTATTTTCGATGACAAAGATCACCGGAAGATCCCACAGCGCGGCCATGTTGAAGGTTTCATAGACCTGGCCCTGATTGGCCGCACCATCGCCGAAATAGGTAAAGGTGACGCGGTCGGTGCCTTTGTATTTGTCGGAAAAGGCCAGCCCGGCCCCAAGCGGCACCTGCGCGCCGACGATGCCGTGCCCGCCATAGAAATCCTTTTCCTTGGAGAACATGTGCATCGAGCCGCCCTTGCCTTTGGAATAGCCGCCGATGCGCCCGGTCAGTTCGGCCATGACCCCGTTGGGATCCATGCCGCAGGCCAGCATGTGCCCGTGATCGCGATAGGAGGTGATGCGCTTGTCGCCCTCTTCGGCAGCGGCTTCGAGCCCGACGACAACCGCCTCTTGCCCGATATAGAGATGGCAGAACCCCCCGATCAGCCCCATGCCGTAGAGCTGCCCGGCCTTTTCTTCAAAGCGCCGGATCAGCAGCATGTCGCGATAATAGGTCTTGAGTTCATCCGCCGACACTGCCGGTTTCTTTGTCGCCCTGCGCGCCGCCATGGCGATCCTCCCCGCGTTTTAAGGTTCGTGACGTTGATAGTTTAACGCTAAACCAATGGAGGCTGGTCCCGCAAGGGCAGAGCCGGGCGGGTGGCATGAATTGCGCGCGGGCGCGCGCATCGGCACAGGGCGGGGGTGTCAGCGGATGACGATTTCGTCGGCGCGGATCATCCCCAGCACCGAGCGCGCCTGTTCATCCAGCAGGTCGAGATCAAGATAGTCATCCGAAAGCCTGCGGGTCAGGTTTTCGGTGACAGCGACGTCGGCGCGGATCCGTTCCAGATCGCGGCGCAGGGCATCGTTGGTGGCTTCGGCTTCGATCCTGCGGAACAGCCCGTAATCGCCCTGCACGGCGGCAAAGGTGAAATAGCCGCCCAGGGCAAAGGCTGCGGTGTAGTAGAGGAATGCCCCCCAGGGGGTCCGGGATTTGCGTTGCACGGGGTTACTGGCCTCGATCCGGCGTCTCAAGCGCGCCTTTCATCCAGTATGCCACAGCCGGACTGCCAAGGGAATCCCCCTAAAATGGCGAAAGGTGGGCTGTGTCGGGGGGCTGCAGGCCCCGACCGGGCCCTGCAGCGAAATCAAAAGGTCAGCCAGCGACCGATGCGGCGTGGATGCTGTCGATCGAGGCCGCGATGGTGTCGCCGAATTCGGCATCCGACTGCTGGGCCGACAGGCCTTCGGTCAGGGCGCGGCTGAAGCTGGCGATCATGCCGGTCTGACGCGACAGGCGATCATTGGCTTCTTCGCGGCTGTAGCCACCCGACAGCGCCACGACGCGCAGCACGCGCGGGTGGTCGATCAGCGGTTTGTAGTGGTTGTCCGCCTCGGGCAGGGTCAGCTTGAGCATCACGTCCTGATCTTCGGGCAGGGCGTCGAGCTGCTTGGCGATCTCATCGCGCAGGATGTCTTCGGCTGCGGCCTTGTCGGCGATGGAAATGGTCACTTCGGGTTCGATGATCGGAACCAGGCCGTGGCCCAGGATCTGTTTGCCGATCTCGAATTGCTGGGCCACCACGGCGGCGATGCCTTCGGCATTGGCCGCGTCGATGACCGAGCGCATCTTGGTGCCGAAGATCCCTTTTTCGACGGCGCGCGACAGCAGCGCGTCCAGATCGGGCATCGGCTTCATCACCTTGACGCCGTTTTCGGCATCGGCGAGCCCTTTGTCCACCTTCAGGAAGGGCACGACCTGGCGGTCTTCCCACAGGAACTGGGCGGCGGGTTTGCCGTTGATGTCACGATCCATGGTCATTTCGAACAGGATCGCCCCGATCACCTTGTCGCCGGTAAAGGCGTCAGCCTGTGCGATGCGCGAGCGCATGGCGTGGATCAGGTCGAACATTTCGCTGTCCGAGCCATAGGCATCTTCTTCGATGCCATAGAGTTTGAGCGCCTTGGGGGTGGACCCGCCGCTCTGGTCAAGGGCTGCAATGAAGCCCGGGGCCGTTGCCATACGGTCTTTCTGGCTCATATCCGACATGATCTCTATCCGCCTTTTCAAATCGTTCTACCGGAGGTGGTCCGGCGCCTCCACCTCTAGGAGAGCGCGCGGGGGGATGCAATGAGTTGACGCTAACAGGGGCGCGGCTGGCCCCTGTCGGCTCTGTTTAACTGGCGATTATTGGTCAAGCGCCGCAACGCCGGGCAGGGTCTTGCCTTCCATCCATTCCAGGAAGGCGCCGCCGGCGGTCGAGATATAGGTGAAGGCGTCGGCCGCGCCGGCCTGGTTGAGCGCCGCCACGGTGTCACCGCCGCCTGCCACGCTGATCAGGGTGCCGGCGCGGGTCGCGTCGGCGGCCTTGGTGGCGGCTGCGTTGGTCGCGGTGTCGAAGGGCGCGATTTCAAAGGCGCCCAGCGGGCCGTTCCAGATCAGCGTCTTGGCCCCGGCCAGCGCCGCGCCGATGCGCTCCACCGTGTCGGGGCCCGCATCCAGGATCATCGCGTCGGCGGGGCAGGCATCGGCGGCCAAGGTGTCGTTGTCGGCCCCGGCCTTGAATTCGCGGGCCACCACCACATCGGCGGGCAGGATGATGTCACAGCCCGAGCCGCTGGCCTTGTCCAGGATCGCGCGCGCGGTGTCGGTCATGTCGTGTTCGGCCAGCGATTTGCCCACGTCGATGCCCTGGGCCGCCAGGAACGTATTGGCCATGCCGCCGCCGATCACCAGGTGGTCGACCTTGTCGATCAGGTTGCCCAGCAGTTCAAGCTTGGTCGACACTTTGGCCCCGCCCACCACGGCCATGACCGGGCGTTCGGGCGTGCCAAGCGCGCTGTCAAGCGCGGTCAGTTCGGCCTGCATCAGACGGCCCGCACAGGCCGGCAGCAGATCCGCCACACCTGCGGTCGAGGCATGCGCGCGATGCGCCGCCGAAAAGGCGTCGTTGCAATAGACATCGCCAAGCGCGGCCATTTCGGCGGCCAGAGCGCTGTCGTTCTTTTCCTCGCCCGCGTGAAAGCGGGTGTTTTCGCACAGCAGGATTTCCCCCTGCGCCAGCGCGTCTGCGGCCGTTTCGGCGGCAGGGCCCCGGCAGTCGGCAACAAAGCTCACCGGCACGCCGAACGCGGCCTCAAGCGCGGGCACCAGCGGCTGCAGCGACATGTCGGCCACGACCTGCCCCTTGGGGCGCCCGAAATGCGCCAGCAGGATCGGGCGACCGCCCTTGGCGATGATGTCGGCCATGGTGGGGGCCAGGCGGCGGATGCGGGTGTCATCGGTGACCTTGCCAGCGTCGACCGGCACATTGATGTCGACGCGCACCAGAACGCGCTTGCCGTCCAGATCCATGTCATCGAGCGTTTTCCAGGCCATGCGCGGCTCTCCCAATCAGAAAATCAATCGCGCGCTCTGTGGCGCAGATGGCGGGTCTGCGTCAATGCGTCATTGCAGCATCCGGGCGGGTTGGCGCGCATTTTCGCGCCTGCCCGGAGCGCGATGCGGGGGCGCCTGAGCAAAAAGTCATCGCTGCCTGCTTTCCCCCGGCGCGCAGGCACATTAGGTAGGGCCTCAGGATAACGACAGGAGCGCCAGATGGCCGACATCAAGGACCCCGAAAACACCATCATCATGACGCTGAAAGATGGCGACGTGATCATCGAGCTTCTGCCCGACATCGCCCCCAAACATGTCGAGCGCATGAAGACGCTGGCGCGTGACGGTGCCTATGACAATGTCTGCTTTCACCGCGTGATCGACGGGTTCATGGCGCAGACCGGCGATGTGGCCAACGGCAACATGGAGCAGGATTTCAACCTGCGCATGGCTGGCACCGGCGGGTCGTCGCACCCCGATCTTCCGGCCGAATTCTCGGGCATCCCGCATGATCGCGGCACCCTGGGCGCGGCCCGGTCGCAGAACCCCAATTCGGCCAACAGCCAGTTCTTCATCAACTTCAACGACAACCATTTCCTGAACCGGCAATACACCGTCTATGGCCGCGTGATCGCAGGGATGGAACATGTGGACGCGATCACCCGCGGCGAGCCGCCCGCATCGCCCGACCGCATGATCAAGGTCGTGGTGGCCGCCGATGCGTAAGCTGGCACTGGCCTTTTCGCTGCTGGCGGGTCCCGCGCTGGCCACGGGGCTGGAGATTGACGTCGCGGGCGAGGCCAATGGCACCATCGTCATCGACCTTTTCGACGACGTCGCGCCCCAGCACGTGGCCCAGATCACCGCGCTGGCCAAGGATGGCCAGTATGACGGCGTGGTGTTCCACCGCGTGATCGACGGCTTCATGGCGCAGACCGGCGATGTGCAGTTCGGAGATGTCACGGCGGACGGGTTCAACATGCGCAATGTCGGGCGCGGCGGTTCGGATCGCCCCGACATTCCGGCCGAGTTTTCGGATCGGGCGTTTGAACGTGGCGTGGTCGGAATGGCGCGCTCGCAGAACCCCGATTCTGCGAACAGCCAGTTCTTCATCATGTTCGAGCCGGGATATTTCCTGAACGGCCAGTACACCGTTGTCGGGCAGGTCACGTCGGGCATGGATGTGGTGGACCAGATCAAGCGCGGCAAAGGCCAGAACGGCGCGGTTCTGGGCGAACCCGACCGCATGAACGCGGTGCGTGTCACCCAATAAGCGCGAGGTCTTTCGCGGACAACAGGGCGGGGGCCAGTCAGTCCCCCGCCTTTTTTCATGGCCCCTGCTGCGCGGATCCCGCCGGGACCCAACAGAAACTGGGGCCCAACAGAAAACGGGCGCCGCAGATCCCTGCGGCGCCCGTTTTTCTGTTCGATGTGGCGCGGATCAGCTGCCCGATGCGGGGGCCGCAGCGGCGGCCGGACGCGCCGACGATGCGCCGGGGTTCAGCGGGTCGTCCTGGCGTTGCACCGAGCCTTCGAAATGCGCACCGCTTTCGATGGCGATGGTCTTGTGGATGATGTCGCCTTCGACACGGGCGGTGGCGGTCAGGCGCACCTTGAGCCCACGCACACGGCCCACGATGCGGCCATTGATCACCACGTCATCGGCGGTCACTTCGCCCTTGATCGTGGCGCTTTCGCCCACGGTCAGCAGGTGGGCACGAATGTCGCCTTCGACG
>JAOXSC010000144.1 GCA_025800215.1 Marinibacterium sp. | reverse complement strand
CCGCAGCTTTGCCCGCGACCGGATCTATCGCCGCGAGGCACAGAAATGGACGGCCATCGGGGATCGGGTGGCAGAGCTTCACGCCGCGGGTGCGTCGGTTTTGCTGGGCACGCGCTCGGTCGCGGGGTCCGATGCCGCCAGCGCACGGCTGACCGAACTGGGGGTGCCGCATCAGGTACTCTCGGCGCGGCAGGATGCGGATGAAGCGGCGATCGTGGCGCAGGCCGGTCAGCCGGGCATGGTTACGGTGGCCACCAACATGGCCGGGCGGGGCACCGATATCAAACTCTCGCAGGCGGCGCGCGACAAGGGTGGCCTACATGTGATCTTGTCCGAACGCCATGACAGCCGCCGCATCGACCGCCAGCTTGAAGGGCGCTGCGGGCGGCAGGGGGATCCGGGCCGGGTCGAGATCCACCTGTCACTGGAAGACGCGCTTCTGCGCACCAAATCGGCCCGACTGGCGCGCGGCGCGGCGGGGCTGAGCCTGGGGCTGAGCGCGACGATGACAAGTGCCATCT
>JAOXSC010000133.1 GCA_025800215.1 Marinibacterium sp. | reverse complement strand
TGCTTTCCTTCCAGTCGAGATCGGCACAGCCGGGCAGGCCCTTGATATGCGCCAGCACCGCGTCGATGCCCGCGCGCGGCCCGGCGATGGTGCCGTTGATCCCTTCCTGCGCCAGCAGCAGCGTGCCTTTGACCTGCTCGGCGTCACACAGGGCGGCCAGGGCGGGTTTGATGGCGGCAGGATCGGCGAACCGGGTGAAATGATAGAGCGCGGCAATGGTGTACATGGCCGCGATCTAGTCGGGATCGCCCCCCCGTGCAAGGGTGCGCGGTCCCTTGAAAACATGCGTTTTTGATACCCGTTTCGGCGGCGATCCGCCGATCGGTCCGCCGCAGATGATCCGCAAAGCGGGGGGTGGCGTATCCCCCATACGATGAAAAGGGAGACAACAAGATGATCAGACGGACATTTTTCGGGGTGCTTGGCGGGGCGGCATTTGCCATGGCGGGGGTTGCCCATGCCGATGGCCATAGCGGGCCCAAGGACATTGTGGATACCGCGGTGGGCGCGGGATCCTTTACCACGCTGGTGGCGGCGGTGCAGGCGGCGGGCCTTGTCGATACGCTCAAGGGGGACGGGCCGTTCACCGTGTTTGCGCCCACCGATGATGCCTTTGCCGCGCTGCCCGAAGGCACGGTCGAAACCCTTCTGCAGCCCGAAAACAAGGATCAGCTGGTCGAGGTTCTGACCTATCACGTGGTCCCGGCCAAGGTCATGTCGGGTGACATCGCGGGCAAGCGCGCGCAGGTGCTCACCGTGCAGGGCGACCGTCTGGCGGTGAATGCGCGCGGCAGCGTCAAGGTCAACAATGCCAAGGTTGTGACACCGGATATCGAAGCCAGCAATGGCGTGATCCATGTGATCGACACGGTGCTTCTGCCCGGGAGCTAAGCCGATCGCGTGGGGCCCGGGGCGTTCAGCCCTGCCCCGGGCCACCACGGATTGCCTGACCCCGGCTGGGATCAGCGCCGGGCAGGCCCCTTAGTCTGCGGCGCGCAGAAAGGCCGGGCGGTCCGGTTCGGACATATCCGGCGCATGGGCATAGCCGCCCAGATCGAAATCAAGAATACTGTCAGGCTCTACCAGCCGGTTTTGCACGATGAACCGCGCCATCGCGCCGCGCGCGCGTTTGGCGTAGAAGCTGACGATCTTGGGCGTGCCGTTCTTGTCTTCGTAGAATTGCGGCGTCACCACGCGCAGCTTTAGCGCCCCAAGCGGCACCGCGCCAAAATATTCCTGGCTGGCACAGTTGATCAGCACATCGCTGCCCACCGCATCGGCCTGCGCGTTCAGGGCCTTGGCAATCTGATCCCGCCAGTAGTCATAAAGCGATTTGCCCCGGCGCGTCTTCAGGCGGCTGCCCATTTCCAGCCGGTAGGGCTGGATCGCGTCGAGCGGGCGCAAGAGACCGTAAAGCCCCGACAGGATGCGCAGGTGATCCTGCGCCCAGGCCAGCTCATCCGGATCCAGCGATGCCGCTTCGAGCCCCTGATAGGTGTCGCCCGCAAAGGCCAGTGCCGCCGGGCGCACCAGATCCGGCCCCGGCGCATCGGCAAAGGCGCGGAACCGGTCGCGGTTGAGCCGCGCCAGATCATCGCTCAGCCCCATCAGAGACCGAAGATCCCCCAGCGTCAGATTGCGCGCGGTCCGCACCAGCCGCACCGCGTCATCCTGAAAATCGGGCGCGGTCATGTCGATGTCGCGCTCTGCCCAGTCCAGCCGTTTGGCCGGGGAAATCACCACCAGCATCTGTGCCTCATGCGTTATGTTCCACCAGATCTAGCCCGCTGCCCGCAGCACGTCCAGAAAAGCCGCGCCAAAACGGTCGGCGCGCCGGTCGCCCAGCACCCGTTCCAGCCCCGCACTGTCATCGGGATGCAGCCGCGCCACCCGCGCCAGTTGCGACGCCGAGCAGCTGAGCGGTTTGTCGGTGCCGTCAGGCCCGCGCGTCAGATCGGCCTGCACGGCCAGCAGCTGATCATAGACCCCGCCCTCTGCGCGCCCGGCCAGCTTGCGCCGTGCCGGGTGCTGATCTTCGGCGGCACCGGTGATGACCTGCAGGAACTCGCGCCCGTAGCGCTCGAGCTTTTTGGCCCCGACCCCGCCGACGCGCGCCAGATCATCCAGCGTGGCGGGTCGGGTTTCGGCCATCTCGATCAGCGTCCGGTCGTTGAAGATCACATAGGCGGGCACGCGCGCGGCTTCGGCCAGGGCGCGGCGCTTGGCCTTGAGCGCCGACAACAGCGGCGCGTCTTCTTCGGACACCAGCGCCTTGGCCGCAGGCCTCCGGGCCGAGGTGCGGATGGTGTCGCGGCGCAGGCGGATGGTGTCTTCGCCGCGCAGGATGGGGCGGGCGGCCTCGGTCATGCGCAGCGCCCCGTGGCGTTCGGGATCAGGACGCACCAGATCATGGCCCATCATCTGGCGGAACACGGCCTGCCAGCCGCGCTTGTCGAATTCGGTGCCGACGCCAAAGGTGGGCAGCTGATCGTGACGGCGTTCGCGGATGCGGTCGGTCTGGGTGCCGGTCAGGATGTCGATCAGATGGCCCGCGCCGAAATATTCGTCGGTGCGCAGGATCGCCGACAGCGCCTTGCGCACGGCGGTGGTGCCGTCGAACACATCGGCCGGGCGATCACACAGATCGCAGTTGTTGCAGGTGACCTCATCCTCGCCGAAATAGGCCAGCAGGGTCTGGCGGCGGCAGTCGAGCGCTTCGGCCAGACCCAGCAGCGCATTGAGCCGCGCGTGATCGGCCGCGCGGCGTTCGGGCGGGGCCAGGCCTTCGTCGATCTGGTTGCGGCGCAGGCGGATGTCATCGGGGCCAAACAGGGTCAGCGTTTCGGCCGGTGCCCCGTCGCGGCCCGCGCGGCCGATTTCCTGATAATAGGCTTCGATGGATTTGGGCAGATCGGCATGGGCGACCCAGCGGATATCGGGTTTGTCGATGCCCATGCCAAAGGCGATGGTGGCCACCACGATCAGCCCGTCTTCGCGGCTGAACCGGGTTTCGACGGCGCGGCGGTCTTCGGGATCCATGCCGCCGTGATAGTGGCAGGCGTTGTGACCGTCTTCGCGCAGGGCGGCGGCAAGCTGTTCGGTCTTGGCCCGCGTACCGCAATAGACGATGCCCGACTGTCCCTTGCGCGCGGCGGCAAAGTTCAGGATCTGCCGACGCGGATTGTCCTTGGCGGCAAAGGCCAGATGCAGGTTGGGCCGGTCGAACCCGTGCAGGAAATGCTGCGGCGGTTCGCCGTCAAACAGCTTGGCGACAATTTCGTCCTGGGTTTCGGGGTCGGCGGTGGCGGTGAAGGCGGCCAGCGGCACCCCAAGGGCGCGGCGCAGATCTCCGATGCGCAGGTAATCGGGGCGGAAATCGTGGCCCCACTGGCTGACGCAATGGGCTTCGTCCACGGCGATCAGCCGGGTGTTGGCACGCCGCAGCATATTGAGCGCCCCGCCCGAGCCCAGCCGTTCGGGCGCCATGTAGAGCAGTTTCAACTGCCCCTGCGCCAGCGCGTCAAAGACCGCATCGTTTTCTTCGGGCGTGTTGGCGCTGGTGAGGGCACCGGCCGAAACGCCCGCCTCTTGCAGGAAACGCACCTGATCGCGCATCAGCGCAATGAGCGGCGAGATCACCACCGTCACCCCGTCGCGCATCAATGCCGGAAGCTGGAAACACAGGGATTTGCCGCCGCCCGTGGGCATGATGGCCAGGACGTTCCGGCCCTGGGCCACGGCGTCGACAATTTCGGACTGGCCGGGACGAAAGGCATCATGGCCAAACACGTCGCGCAACAGCGTGGCAGCGCCGGAGGCGGTGGTCATGGGGGGATCCTGCGGGTTTTGTGGTCTGCTCGTGCGGGAAATGTCGCATACCGCGCCCGACCCGGCAAGGGGATCAGGCGCAATGGGATGCGTCAGTAGAAGGCGCCGATATTGTTCTGCAGGATGATCTGCAGCGCATAGACCCCGATCAGCACCACCAGCGGCGCCAGGTCGATCCCGCCCATGGGGGGCAGGATGCGGCGCACCGGTGCGTAAAGCGGTTCCAGCAGGCGGTTCAGCCCGAACCAGATCTGCGCCACCAGCGGCTGACGGGTGTTGAGGATCTGGAAATTGATCAGCCAGCTCATGATCACCTGCGCGATGATGAAGAACCACACGATGTTGAGGATGAGCATGAGGATTTGAAACAGCGATTGCATGGCCGGTCCTTTTTTCGGGGCTGAGCAAAGACCTAGGCACAGATGCCGGTCAGAGCAAGCCCTGCGCCTGTCATGCAGGGCGGAATGGGGTGGAATGGGGTTGGGTAGGGGCTGGGTGGGCGCCGGGCTGAAGCCCGGCCTACCCGTGTGATCGCTGTGCCCGCGCAATCGCGCACTTGTGCGGGCAGCCTTCAATCTGTTCTATCGCGGTCAAGGAAAGGAACCCCGCCCGTGTCCACAATTGCCGTCGATCCCGCCTTGCGCCGCCGTATCTGGGGCTGGTTTTTCTTTGACTGGGCCAGCCAGCCCTATCACACGCTGCTGGTGACCTTTGTCTTTGGTCCCTATTTTGCCTCGATCGCGTTTGATCACTATCTGGCCTCGGGCCTGGGTGAGAGCGCGGCCGAAGCCCAGGCGCAGGCGCTTTGGGCGCGCTGTCTGGCGATCACCGGGCTGATCATCGGGTTTGGCGCCCCTTTGATGGGGGCGCTGGCCGACAGTTCGGGGCGGCGGGTGCCGTGGGTCTTTGGGTTTTCGGTGCTCTATGTGCTGGGGGCGGGCGCGCTGTGGTTTGCCTATCCGGAGGGGACGACGCTGCATGCGATGCTGATTGCCTTTGGGATCGGCTTTATCGGCGCGGAATATGCGCTGATCTTTACCAATTCGCAGCTGCCGAGCCTGGGCACGGATGAAGAGATCGGCGCCATTTCGGGCAGCGGCTTTGCCTTTGGCTATGCGGGCGGGTTCGTCGCGTTGCTGATCATGCTGCTGGTCTTTGTCGAACAGGGCGACGGCAAGACGCTGATCGGGCTGGATCCGGCCTTTGGCCTTTTGGATGCGGGCGCGCGCGAAGGCACGCGGGCGGTGGGGCCGTTCAGCGCGCTGTGGTATGTCGTGTTCATGATCCCCTATTTTCTGTGGGTCAAAGACCCTCCGGGCGCGGCCCGCAGTGCCAGCGTGGGCAGCGCGCTGGCGATGCTGCGCGACCTTCTCAGAAGCCTTCTGAAACGGCTGAGCCTGTCGGCCTATCTGGGCTCGTCGATGTTCTATCGCGATGCGCTGAACGGGCTTTACGGGTTTGGCGGCGTCTATGCCGCACTGGTGCTGGGCTGGGACATCGTGCAGATCGGCATCTTTGGCATCGTGGCGCTGGTGTCTTCGGTGATCTTCAGCTGGGCCGGAGGGCGGCTTGACAGCCGCATCGGGCCAAAACCGGTGATCATCGGCGCGATTGTGGTGCTGATCGCGGTCTGCGTGGTGGTGGTGTCGATGACGCGCACGCAGATCCTGGGGTTTGCGCTGCCCGACGGCTCGACCCTGCCGGACAGGGTGTTCTTCGGGTGCGGCATGCTGATCGGAGGCATGGGCGGGGTGGTGCAATCGGCCAGCCGCAGCCTGATGGTGCGCCATTCCGATCCCGCATCGCCCACCGAATATTTCGGGCTTTACGGCCTGTCGGGGCGGGCCACGGCCTTTGTTGCCCCTGCTTTGATCGGCGTGGTCACCACGGCGACGCAAAATGCGCGCCTGGGCATCACCCCGATCATCTTTCTGTTCTTGATCGGGCTGGTTCTGCTAGTCTGGGTGAAACCCGAAGGAGACCGCCCGTGATCCGCACCTTCCCCCTGCTGATGGCTCTGGCCCTGCTGATCGGCCTGGCCCAACCCGGCAGTGCCGCGCCGCTTGCCAAAGAGCTGTTCGGCGCCAAGTCCGATGGGTCGGCGCAGCGCCCCGCGCCCTTTGGCAGCTATGCCAAGGGCTGTGTTGCAGGCGCGGTGCAGCTGCCCGAAACCGGCCCCACCTGGCAGGCCATGCGCCTGAGCCGCAACCGCAACTGGGGCCATCCCGAAACCATTGATTTCATCGAAAAGCTCAGCAAGGCGGCCGCCCGGCAGCCGGGGTGGAAGGGGCTTTATATCGGCGATATCAGCCAGCCGCGCGGCGGGCCGATGACATCGGGCCACCGCAGCCACCAGATCGGGCTGGACATCGACATCTGGATGCTGCCTGCGTCGCGGCTCGACCTGTCGAAGCGCAAGCGCGAAAACATCTCGTCCATTTCGCTGCGCCGGTCGAACGGGGCCTTTGTGAACAGCAACTGGACCCGCGCCCATCACGAGATCATCAAGGCCGCCGCCAAGGACAAGCGCACCGCGCGGATCTTTGTTTTTCCCGGCGCCAAGGTGCAGATGTGCAAGGATGAAAAGGGCAACCGCAAATACCTGCGCAAGATCCGACCCTGGTACGGGCATCACTATCATTTCCACGTGCGGCTGGCCTGCCCCAAAGGGCAGAAGGGCTGTGTCAATCAGAATCCCCCGCCCAAGGGCGATGGCTGCGCCGAGGCCCAGCAATGGGTGAACAACATCCTCAGCCCGCCGCCCCCCAAACCGCGTGACCCCAACGCCAAGCCCGCCCCCAAACGGCGCGAACTGGTGATGGCCGACCTGCCGCAGCAATGTTCAGCCGTTCTGCGCAGCAACTGATCCTTGCCGCGCTGCTGAGCCTTGTTGCCCTGTCCGCACGGGCCGATCCTCGCGTCTTTCACTGGCAGCATGGCGCGGACTGGTTCGGCGGGTTTTCCGCGATCGAGCTTGGCCCCGACGGGCGGCAGGCGCTGATCCTCAGCGACCGTGGCCGCATCCTGCGCGCGCAGATCGACCGGGGGCCCGATGGGATCACCGCGATCCGCCCCTTTGCGCCCGAACCCGTGCGTGATCATCGGGGGCAGGCGCTGTTTGGTGTGGTGACCGACAGCGAAGGGCTGGCGCGGATGCCCGGAGGCGGCCATTGCATCAGCTTCGAGATCGTGCCGCGCGTGTCCTGCTTCGACAGCCTGCGCAGCCGCGCCCGCCCTCTGCCGCGCCCCGACGCGTTCCGCGCGCTGGATGGCAACCGCACCTTCGAAGCGCTGGCGGTGGATGCGCAGGGGCGCCTGTTCACCCTGCCCGAAGGCGCGGATGAGGCCGGACAATACCCGGTCTATCGCTGGGATGGCCGGCGCTGGACATTGGCAGGCACGATTGCCGGGCGCGGGCGGTTCCGCCCGGTGGGGGCTGATTTCGGGCCTGACGGGCAGCTTTATGTGCTGGAACGCGCGCTTGGGCTTGGGTTCCGATCGCGGCTGCGCCGTGTGGGCGTTGCGGACGGGCGGTTGACCGGGCAGATCGACACGATCTGGACCAGCGGGCCGGGCCAGTACGACAACCTGGAAGGTCTGGCCATCTGGCAGGATCAGGACGGTCAGGGCTGGGCCACGATGATCTCGGATGACAATTTCATCGGGGTGCAGCGGACCGAGCTTGTCGAGCTGCCCCTGCCGTCCCCCCTTGCCAAACGCGCTGCAACCCGTTAAGGGCCGCCCGTTCGCCTATCTGAGCGCGCCAAGTCTCCGCTACCTTGCTAAAACGGACCCCGACATGACCCGTACCCATATCCCCGGCATTCTTGCCATGGCCGCCATTGTGGTGGCATCGAATATTCTTGTGCAGTTCCTTTTTGGTCAGTGGCTGACCTGGGGGGCGTTCACCTATCCGCTGGCCTTTCTGGTCACTGACCTGACCAATCGTCTTTACGGCGCGCGCGAGGCACGCAAAGTCGTGTTCGTGGGCTTTGTCGTCGGCGTCATCTGTTCGTTGATCGGCACCCAGATCATGGGCGAATTCGGCCCGCTGGTCACGCTGCGCATCGCGCTGGCCTCGGGGCTGGCGTTCCTGACCGCCCAGATGCTTGACGTGGGCATCTTTTCGGCGCTGCGCGACGGCAAATGGTGGCGTGCGCCGCTGGCATCGACCCTGATCGGGTCGAGCGTGGACACCGCGATCTTCTTTACCATCGCCTTTTCGGCGGGGCTGTCCTGGATCGAACCGGCCAATGACGTGGCCTGGGCCAACGAAGCCCTGCCGATCCTGGGCGCAGGCCCGGTGGCGCCTCTGTGGGTGTCGCTGGCGCTGGCCGACTGGATGGTCAAGCTGTCGCTGGCGCTGATCGCGCTGATCCCGTTCCGCCTGATTGTGAACCGTGTCACCGCCGGGTGGCAGACCGCCTGATGATTTTGTTTGCCAGATCGGGCGGGGCCGTGCCACGCTGGGATCAGGCGAAACATCAGAAAGGAGGTGATCCAGTGTCGAGAAAGGTATTGGAGAAAGAGGTCGAAACAACCCGGAGGATCCTTGGCTAGGGCAGCCCCTGGCAGATCACTGATCCGGGCGGGTCTCAGGCTCTGACGGCCTCGCCTCCTGAACTTTCGAAAGGGCTGCCCCACGCCGGGGGTGGCCCTTTTTCAATGAAACCGCCCGCGCGACCCGTGCCATGGTTTTTGCGCGCGCATCTGCGGGCGGGATGGGGTACATCTGCGCCATGCTGCGGATCAATGACACCATCACCATCGCCGACTGGGAGCTGACCGAACAGTTCATCCGGGCCTCGGGCCCAGGCGGGCAGAATGTGAACAAGGTGTCCACCGGCGTCGAACTGCGCTTTGAAGCCGCCCGGTCGCCGGCGCTGCCGGGCCCGGTGAAATCGCGCCTGCGCCGTCTGGCCGGGCGGCGCTGGACCAAGGATGGCGCCATCATCATCCAGTGTGATGAAACCCGCAGCCAGGCGCGCAACCGCGACATTGCCCGCGACCGACTGGCCGATCTGATCCGCAAGGCGCTGGTCGCCCCCAAACGGCGCATCGCCACCAAGCCCACGCGCGGATCGGTGGAACGCCGTATCGCCGCGAAAAAGTCGCGCAGCACCGTCAAATCCCTGCGCGGCGCCGTGCGCGATGATGACTGACGGCGATTAACGGTTTGCACCTTGCCTGCGGCGCTCTACGGTCGGCGCTGACGCAGCAGAGAAGGGGGCAGCAGATGCGGCTTGACGGCAAAACCGCCATCGTGACGGGCGGCGCATCGGGGTTTGGCGCGGGGATCGTGCGCAAGTTTTGTGCCGAAGGGGCCAGGGTCATGATCGCCGACCTGAACGGGCACGGGGCCAAGGACATGGCCCGCGACACCGGCGCACTGGCCTGCCAGGTGGATGTGTCGGACGGCGCATCGGTCGATGCCATGGCGCAGATGGCGCGCGACGCCTGGGGCCATGTGGACATTCTGGTCAACAATGCAGGCATCACCCATCTGCCCGGCCCGCTGGAAGACATCTCAGAGGCGGATTTCGACCGGGTTCTGGCGGTCAATGCGAAGTCGATCTACCTCACGGCGCGGGCGCTGGTGCCGGGGATGAAGGCCCGGCAGAGCGGTGTGATCCTCAATATCGCCTCGACCGCCGGGGTGTCGCCGCGCCCGCGGCTGAACTGGTACAACGCCTCCAAGGGCTGGATGATCACCGCCACCCGCACGATGGCGGTGGAACTGGCCCCTGATGGCATCCGCGTCAACGCGCTGAACCCGGTGGCCGGGGAAACGCCTTTGCTGGCGTCGTTCATGGGCGAAGACACGCCCGAGATGCGCGCAAAGTTCCTGTCCACCATCCCGCTGGGCCGGTTTTCCCAGCCCGAGGATCTGGGCAATGCGGCCTGTTTCCTGTGCTCGGACGAGGCCAGCATGATCACCGGTGTTGCCATGGAAGTCGACGGAGGCCGCTGCATATGACCGACCAGCCCATCAATGTCTATGACCGCATCGCCGATCTTGCGGGCGAATGGGATCCGATCCACCTGACCACTTTCAACGACTGCGATGTGGTGCTGATCGAAATCGACGGGCTGATGCCCTTTCACAGCTTTCCCGATTTCGACGATGTGTTTCTCGTGCTCAGGGGCGAGATGCGGATGGAATACGAAGACCGCCCGCCGGTTCCGATGACAGCGGGCGACATGATCGTGGTGCCGCGCGGGTTGCGCCACCGGGCGGTGTCGGACACGCCCTGTCAGGTGCTGGTGTTCGAACGCAGCCTGGCATCGCGGCAGGCGGAACTGGACGGGTGATGCAGGCCGTCATGCAGCCCGGTGCGCGCAATCTGATCACCGATGTGCCGGGGATCTATGTGGGCCATGCCCAGGATCACCAGATCAAGACCGGCACCACCGTTCTGATCGGGGATGCGCCCTTGACCGCGTCGGTCAATGTGATGGGCGGCGCACCCGGCACGCGGGAAACCGATCTGCTGGCGCCCGACAAATCGGTCACCCAGGTCGAAGCGCTGTGCCTGTCGGGCGGGTCGTCCTTTGGTCTGGATGCCTGTTCGGGCGTGGTGGACGGGCTGCGCGCGCAGGGGCGCGGATACCGGCTGGGCCCGGCGCTGATCCCGCTGGTGCCGGGCGCGATCATCTTCGATCTGCTCAACGGGGGGGACAAAGGCTGGGGTGCCAACCCCTATCCCGCGCTTGGCCGCGCCGCGCTGGGCGCGGTGTCGCGCGATTTCCTGCTGGGCAGTGTCGGTGCCGGAACCGGGGCGCTGGCGGCCATGCAGAAAGGTGGGCTGGGATCGGCATCGCTGGTGCTCGACGACGGCAGCACCGTGGGCGCCTTGGTCGCGGCCAACCCGATGGGCAGCGTCACCACCCCCGGCAACCGGTATTTCTGGGCCGCGCCCTTTGAGATTGACGGCGAATTCGGTGGGCTGGGCGTGGATCCTGCGGCGGGGCTGGGGCGCGCACTGGACAGCCGCAAGGCGCAGGCCCTGTTCGGCCAGACGCCCGAGCGCGCCAACACCACCATTGCCGTGGTCGCCACCGATGCCGCGCTGGACAAGGCGCAATGCCTGCGTCTGGCGACCGCCGCCCATGATGGCATCGCCCGTGCCGTGCTGCCCGCTCATAGCCCCGTGGACGGGGACCTGGTCTTTGCCGCCAGCACCGGCGCGCGACCGGGGGCCGATCTGATGCGGCTGGGCCATGCGGCGGCGCTGTGCCTGTCGCGGGCCATTGCGCGTGCCATCTATCATGCAACACCGGCACCGGGCGATCTGCTGCCCTGCTGGAGCGAGGAACCCTGATGCCCACCCTGACCCTGCCTGATCTTGAGCTTTACTACGAAGACAGCGGCGGCGACGGCCCGCCGATCCTGCTGATTGCGGGCTTTGCCAGCGACAGCGCCAGCTGGCTGCCGATCCTGCCGCATCTGACGGGCGCGGATGCACCGGGGCCGCGTCTGATCCGGCCTGACAATCGCAGCACCGGGCGCAGCGCGCCCTGGGACGCGCCCACCGATATTGGCCGCAATGCCGATGACTGCGCGGCGCTGCTGGATCACCTGGGGATCGAGCGCGCGCATGTGGTGGGCCATTCCATGGGCGGCCTGATCGGCATGGGTCTGGCCACGCAGCATCCCGACCGGGTGGCCAGCCTGATGCTGGCGGCCATCGCGCCGCTGCGGATGGCACGCAATGTGGCGCTGTTTGACGCGATGGTCGCGATCCGGCGCAGCGATGCAGCGCCCGACACCTGGCTGCGTGCCTTCTATCCCTGGATCTTTCGGGCCGCGAGTTTCGAAATCCCCGGTGCCATCGACACTGCCCTGTCGCTGGCGCTGGCTTATCCCTATGCCCAGTCGGTCGACGCGATGGAACACCAGCTGCGTGCGCTTGACAGCTATGACCCCTCGGGCGTGGCGGTCAGCTGCCGGGTTCAGGCGCTGCTTGGGGCCGAAGATCTGCTGATCCCCGAAGCCCCCGCGCGCGCCGCCCTGGCCGCGCTTGACGGGATCGACATTCACCGGATCGACAATGCGGCCCATGCGGTGCATTGGGACGCCCCGCAGGCCGTGGCCGAACATATCCTGCGCTTTATCGCGGACTGACCCGCAAAGAACGCAAAAGGCCGCGCCAGATGGCGCGGCCTGCTGAGCCGGGATCTGCCCGGTGATCAGTTGGTGGCGTCGGGGCCGACGCTGACCAGAAAGGCATAAATGTCTTCGGCGCCGCTTTTCAGGCGGAAGGACATTTTGGATTTGGCGCCGGTGTCATCCAGGTATTCCCGCAGAAAGCCGCGCGGATCCTGAGCATAGGCGACAAAGGTCTCTTCGTCCCAGACCAGGCCCTTTTCGCCCGCAGCCACCAGATCGCCGCCATAGCGGAAATCGGGATAGGTGCCCGCCTGACGCCCCGGAACACCAAAGAGGTTCGGGCCGGTCTTGCCGCCCTTGACGATCACGGTGTCGTCGGCAGCCACGACCATGTGGCAGGATTTGCACTTGTTAAAGGCTTTCTTGCCCGCTTCGGCATCCCCTTCGGCAAGGGCGGGGGCTGCGATCAGGCCTGCGATGGCGGCGATGACCAAACGATTCATGGCTGACTCCAAAAATTTGCTAGCGACCCACATACTTAACGCAGGGCGGGCGAAGTCAACCAAGGCCATGGTCGCAACCATCCTTATGCGACATCAAGCCCGATCTGGCGCCGCGGCCTGATCAAGGCCATTGCGCCGCGCTGTGCAGGCTGGCATGTGGCGCGCCATGTCCACGATGATTCCCGCCTGGGTCGATGGCGATCTGATGCCGGTCGACAAGCTTGACGCGCACCGCCTGGGGCTTTGCCACAAGGCGGTGTCGGTTTTCGTGCTGCGCGGATCGCAGATGCTGCTGCAGCGCCGCGCGCTTGGGAAATATCACACGCCGGGGCTCTGGGCGAATGCTTGCTGCACCCATCCCCATTGGGACGAAGCGCCGGGCGCCTGCGCCCTGCGGCGTCTGGATGATGAGCTGGGCATCACCACGCTGGTGCCGCAGTTCCGGCACCGTCTGGAATATCGGGCCGATGTGGGCGGCGGGCTGACCGAACATGAGCGGGTCGAGGTGTTTGTCGCCCACGCCCCCGACGATCTGCCCATCACCCCCAACCCGGACGAGGTGATGGACACCGAATGGGTCGACCTGGAGGATCTGCGCGCACGCATCGCCGCCACGCCCGAGCGCTACACCCCGTGGCTGCGGATCTATCTGCAGGACCACGCCAATGCGATTTTCGGGCGCGATCTGGCCAAGGGCGAATAGCCGGGCTCAGGCCGGTCCCGCCGGGACGTTGTCGATCAGCCGCACGCCTTCGATCCAGCCCGCAAAGAACACCCGCGCCGGCCGGTCCGCATGTTCCATCTGTGCCAGCCCCGAGGCTGCGCGCAGTTCAAGATATTCGATCTCGTCGAAGCCTGCGGCCTGCAGCTGTTCGGTTGCCTGCGGCACCAGCCCGGAAAACCCTGCGCCCTGTGACAGCGCATCGGCCATCCCGCGCAGCACCGGATAGAGCATCGCGGCCCGTTCGGCCCCGCCTGGCGACAGGCGGCGATTGCGCGATGACATGGCCAGCCCCGAAGCTTCGCGCACCGTGGGGCAGGCGATGACCTGCGTCGGCAGATCCAGATCCCCGGCCATGCGCCGCACGATCTGCAGTTGCTGATAATCCTTTTCCCCGAAAAACGCCTGATCGGCGCCGGTCTGCAGGAACAGTTTGCTGACCACCGTGGCGACCCCGTCGAAATGGCCGGGCCGATGCGCGCCGCACAGCATGGTATCAAGCCCCGCCACCGATACCGTGGTCGCAAAACCATCGGGATAGATCTGATCCGGCGTCGGCACATAGATCGCATCCACCCCGAACGGCGCCAGCTTGGCGGCGTCGTCGCGCTCGGTTCGGGGGTATTTTTCCAGATCTTCGGGGTTGTTGAACTGCTTGGGGTTCACAAAAATGGTCACGATGACCCGGTCGCAGGCGGATTTGGCCATGCGCACCAACGACAGATGCCCGTCATGCAGCGCGCCCATGGTGGGCACCACGCCCACCCGCGCCCCGGCCGCTTTCCAGCCCGCCACCTGCGCGCGCAGCGCGTCGCGGGTGGTGACGATGGGGGCGGTCATTGTGGTCGTGGTCATGCCTTGGATCCCTTGGCGGTGTCGGCAAAGATATGCTCGGGCCCCGGAAACCGGCGCGCGCGGACATCGGCGGCAAAGCTGGCCACGGCGGCATCGGCATCGGTGCCCAGATCGGCATAGCGCTTGACGAATTTCGGTTTGAAATCGGTGAACAGGCCGAGCATGTCATCGACCACCAGCACCTGCCCGTCACAGCCCGGTGACGCCCCGATGCCAATGGTGGGGATGGCAATTTCGGCGGTGATGCGGTCGGCCAGCGCGGCGGGCACCTTTTCGAGCACCACCGCGCAGGCGCCAGCCTCGGCCACGGCGCGGGCATCGGCGATGACCTTGGCTTCGCCCGCGTCACGGCCCTGCACCTTGTAGCCGCCCAGCGTGTGGATGGATTGCGGGGTCAGCCCCACATGGGCCATGACCGGAATGCCACGGGCCGCCAGAAAGCGGATGGTGTCGGACATGCTGACGCCGCCTTCGATCTTGACCGCGCCTGCGCCGGTCTCGGCCATCAGCCGTGCGGCGTTGCGAAAGGCCTGCTGGGGGCTTTCTTCGTAGCTGCCAAAGGGCATGTCGATCACCATCATCGCGCGCGACAGCCCGCGCGCGACGGCCTGACCATGCAGGATCATCATCTCCATCGTCACCCCCAGGGTCGAGGGCAGGCCATGCAGCACCATGCCGACGCTGTCGCCCACCAGAACCAGATCGCAATGGGGATCCAGCAGCCGGGCCACCGGCGTGGTATAGGCTGTCAGGCAGACAAGGGGGTCGCCCCCCTTGCGCGCGCGCAGATCTTGGGCCGTCGGAACGGGTTGGGGGGCTGTGGCGCTCATGGTCTCGGGGTCTCCTCACCTCGGGTTGCGGTGGTTTAGCAGGATGCAGGTGCAGAAACCAGAAGGCCGTTACGTGCCTGGGGCCTCTGGGCGTGGTCCTGCCGTGGGGTGCGGGGACAATCGCGGTCTTGATTACGGGCGGGTTTGGCGGAACACTCGGGCCCGAGCCCTGACACCGCCCGGCAGACGGCGGCAGGCCCGACACGAGAGGAGCCCCGGATGACCCGACCCCACCTGACCCTTGCCCTGACGCTGGCCGCCAGCCTAGGTGCGGGCGCCGCGCTGGCGCAAAGCACGATCACCATTGCCCAGCAGCTCGAGCCGCCACATCTGGACCCCACAAGTGCCGCCGCGCAGGCCATCGACCAGGTGGTCTATGCCAATATCTTCGAAGGTCTCACACGCTTTCAGGGGGACGGGTCGATCACGCCCGCGCTGGCCAAAAGCTGGACCATTTCGGATGACGGGCTGACCTATACCTTTACGCTGCAGGACGGGGTGACCTTTCACGATGGCAGCGTGATGGATGCCGAGGACGTCAAGTTCAGCCTGGATCGCGCGCGCGCCGAAGACAGCACCAATGCCCAGAAGGCGCTTTATGCCGGGATCACCGATGTCAGTGTGATCGACCCGCAGACCGTGGCCGTGACCCTGGCCGAGCCCAATGGCAGCCTGCTGTTCAATCTGGCGTGGGGCGACGCGGTGATCGTGGCGCCTGAAAGCATCGGCGACATCAAGACCGCGCCCATCGGCACCGGCCCCTACACGTTCACAAACTGGGTGCAGGGCGACCGGATCGAGCTGAGCCGCAACCCCGATTACTGGGGCGCGGCACCGGCGCTTGACAGCGCGACATTCAAGTTCATTTCGGACCCCACCGCCGCCTTTGCCGCCGTGATGGCCGAAGACGTGGATGTGTTCACCGGGTTCCCGGCGCCTGAAAACCTGGTGCAGTTCGATGCCGATCCGCGCTTTCAGGTGCTGGTGGGATCGACCGAAGGCGAAACGATCCTGTCGACCAACAACCAGCAGCCGCCCTTTGACAACCCGCTGGTGCGGCAAGCGCTGGCCCATGCCATCGACCGGCAGGCCATCATTGACGGCGCGATGTTCGGCTATGGCACGCCCATCGGCACGCATTTCGCGCCGCACAACCCCGCCTATGTGGATCTGACCGGGCAATCGGCCTATGACCCCGACAAGGCCCGTGCGCTGCTGGCCGAGGCCGGTCTGGCCGAGGGGTTCGAAACCACGCTGCACCTGCCGCCACCATCCTATGCCCGGCGCGGCGGCGAGATCATCGCAGCCCAGCTTGCGCAGGTGGGCATCACCGCCGAGATCATCAATGTCGAATGGGCCCAATGGCTGGAAACGGTGTTCCGGGGCAAGGATTTCGGGCTGACCATCGTCAGCCATACCGAGCCCATGGATATCGGCATCTATGCCCGGCCCGACTACTATTTCCAGTATGACAACCCTGACTTTCAGGCGCTGATGGCCACGCTGACCGCCACCACCGACGAGGCCGAGCGCAGCGCCCTTCTGGCGCAGGCGCAGCAGATGATCGCGGATGATTATGTGAACGGCTATCTGTTCCAGCTGGCTCAGCTGAGCGTGGCCAAGGCCGGGGTCGAAGGGCTTTGGGAAAACGCGCCCACGGCCGCCACGGATCTGAGCGCGATCCGCTGGGCCAAGTGACGGGGGGGCGGGCTGAAGCCCGCCCTACCTGTCGCTCCGGGCCTTGTCGCGGGCCCATGGGGCGGGGTGCAAATCCGCTGGACGGCTGTGGTCTGCGCACATAGGCTCGCGCTCAAATGGGAACTTATCTGCTGAGACGTGTGCTGTCGCTGGTGGTCAGCCTGGCGCTGGCGTCGGTCGTGATCTTTGCCGTGGTCGAGATCGCGCCGGGCGATCCCGCCCGGTTCATGCTGGGCGTCAATGCCCAGCCCGACACCGTGGCCGCGCTGCGGGCCGAGCTGGGGCTCGATCAGGGCAAGGTGGCGCGCTATCTGGCCTGGGTCGGTGGCATGCTGAGCGGTGATTTCGGCACCTCGTATACCTATCGCACGCCGGTGGCGCAGATGGTGGCGGACCGCCTGCAGGTGTCGCTGCCGCTGGCAGGCTATGCGCTGGTCCTGTCGGTGCTGATCGCGCTGCCTGCGGGGATCTACGCCGCCGCCCGGCGGGGCCGGCCCGGAGATGTGGCGGTGATGGGGGCCACGCAGCTGGGCATCGCCATCCCCAATTTCTGGTTTGCCATGATGCTGGTGCTGATCTTTGCCATCCGCCTGCGCTGGTTCAATGCCGGAGGGTTCGCGGGCTGGGATGCGGGCCTCTGGGCCGGGCTGCATGCGCTGACCCTGCCTGCCATCGCGCTGGCGCTGCCGCAGGCGGCGATCCTGGCGCGGGTCATGCGGTCGGCCCTGCTGGATGTGCTGGGCGAAGATTTCATGCGCACCGCCCGCGCCAAAGGGCTGACACGGGGCCAGGCACTGCGGCGCCACGGGCTGCGCAATGCGCTCATCCCCGTGCTGACCATCATCGGGCTGCAGTTTTCGTTCCTGCTGGCGGGGGGGATCATCATCGAACAGGTGTTCTATCTGCCGGGGCTGGGGCGGCTGATCTTTCAGGCCATCAGCGCACGCGATCTGATCGTGGTGGAATCGGTGGTGATGCTGCTGGTCTTTGCGGTGATCGTCGTCAATTTTGCCGTTGATCTGGCCTATGTCGCCGTGGACCCCCGGCTGAGGGCACGATCATGACGCGCACGCTGATCCTGGGCGGGCTCCTGTCGGGGCTGGTGCTGGCCATGGCTCTGCTGAGCCTGATCTGGACACCCTATGACCCCGCCGCCATGGCCATCCCCGACAAGCTGCAGCCGCCCGATGCGGCGCATTGGCTGGGCACGGATCATTTCGGGCGCGACATGGCCAGCATGATCATGGTGGGCGCGCGCACATCCATCGCGGTGGCGCTGGTGGCGGTGGGCATCGGCATGGGGCTGGGCGTTCCGCTTGGCCTTGCGGCGGCGGCGCGCAAGGGGTCGTGGCTGGATGAGGTGATCATGCGGGGCAATGACCTGATCTTTGCCTTTCCGTCGCTGGTCATCGCCATCCTGATCACCGCCGTTTTCGGGCCCGGCGCGATCAATGCGATCATCGCCATCGGCATCTTCAACATCCCCGTCTTTGCCCGCGTCACCCGTGGCGGGGCTCTGCCCCTGTGGGAACGGGATTTCATTCTGGCCGCCCGTGTCGCGGGCAAATCCCGCACCCGCATTTCGGCCGAGCATATCCTGCCCAACGTGGCCAACCTGCTGATCGTGCAGGGCACCATCCAGTTCAGTCTGGGGATTCTGGCCGAAGCGGGGCTGAGCTATGTGGGGCTTGGCGCGCAGCCGCCCACGCCCAGCTGGGGGCGGATGCTGGCGGATGCCCAGACCATGGTCAGCCTGGCCCCGCATCTGGCGCTGGTGCCGGGCTGCGCCATCATCCTGACGGTGCTGGGGCTGAACCTGATGGGCGACGGGCTGCGCGATGCGCTGGATCCCCGGCTGCGGCAGGTGCGCCGATGAGCCTGCTTGAGATCCGCAACCTTCACCTGACCATCCACGGCACCCCGGTGCTGAGCGGCATTGATCTCGATATCGCGCCGGGGGAAATCCTGGCGGTGACCGGCGAAAGCGGGTCGGGCAAATCCATGACCGCCTTTTCGGTGATGCAGCTTCTGCCACAGGGGGCCCGTGCGTCCGGGGCGATCCGGCTCGATGGGCAGGATCTGCTGAGCCTCTCTGAAACCCAGCTCTGCGATCTGCGCGGGCGCGCCATGGGGATGGTGTTTCAGGAACCCATGACGGCGCTGAACCCGGTGCAGAGCATCGGCCAGCAGGTCATGGAAACCATCCGCATCCATGACCGCAGCGCCGATGCGCAGGCCGCCAGGGCCCGCGCCCACGACGTGCTGACCCGCGTCGGCCTGCCGCCCGAACGCTTCCCCCTTGGCCGCTACCCGCACGAGTTGTCGGGCGGGCAGCGTCAGCGCGTGGTGATCGCCATGGCCATCGCCCTGCGGCCCCGGCTGCTGATCGCGGATGAACCGACCACCGCGCTGGACGTGACGACGCAGGCCCAGATCCTGGAGCTGCTGAAACGGCTGGTGGCCGAAGACGGCATGGCCCTGATGATGATCACCCATGATCTGGCCGTGGTGGCCGATCTGGCCGACCACATCGCCGTCATGCGCAACGGAGAGGTCGTGGAAACCGGCCCCACCCGGACCGTCCTGCGCGATCAGACCCATCCCTATACCCGGATGCTCTTTGCTGCGTCGCGCCACGCGGTGGATCTGCCGGAGGCGCCCCCGCCGGTGCCGCTGCTTAAGGTGACGGATCTGCGGCGCTCTTATCCCGGCGCGCGCCCGCACCCCTTTGCTCCACGCCCCCGGATCGAAGCGGTCAGGGGTGTCAGCTTTGCGCTGCATCGGGGCGAACGGCTGGGGCTGGTGGGCGAAAGCGGCTGCGGAAAATCCACGCTGACCCGCGCCATTCTGGGGCTGGACCCGGTTCAGGGCGGGTCGATCCACCTCAACGGTGACAGCATCACCCAGCACGTGCCGCACGCGCTGCGCCGCCAGATCCAGGTGGTGTTTCAGGACCCCTTTGGCAGCTTCAACCCCCGCCACCGGGTCGACCGGCTGATCACTGAACCCTTTCATCTGCTGGATGACCCGCCCAAAGGTGCGGCGCGACGCAACGCCGTGGCCGACGCGCTTGACGCGGTGGGCCTGAAACCGGACGACGCCATGCGCTACATCCACGAATTTTCCGGCGGCCAGCGTCAGCGCATTGCCATTGCGCGGGCCCTGATCATCCGGCCCCAGTTGATCGTCTTTGACGAAGCGGTCAGCGCGCTTGATGTATCGGTGCGGGCGCGGATCCTGGATCTGATCGCCGATCTGTGCCGGGCCCATGGGCTGACCTATCTGTTCATCAGCCACGACCTGTCCGTGGTCCGGTCGGTGACCGACCGGGTGCTGGTCATGCAGGCCGGGCAGATCGTCGAAGACGGCGCCACCGACCACGTCTTTGCCGCCCCGCGCCACCCCTATACCCAAACCCTGATCGACGCGGCCCCCGTGCTGCCCGATCTGCCCGCTTTGCGAAACGAGACCCCATGACCAATCCCATCTGGTTCGACCCCACCCTGTGCCTGATCGGAGATCGCTGGCTGCCCGCCCCCGACACGCTGGATCTGCGGAACCCGTCCGATGGCAGCACCTTATGCGCCATTGCACGCGGCGGCCCGGCCGAGATCGACGCCGCCGTCACCGCCGCCCAGACCGCGCGCGACGGGGCCTGGGGGGCCATGACGGCGCTGGACCGTGGCCGCATCCTGGCCCGGCTGGGGCAGCTGATCGAAACCCGGATCGAAGACCTTGCCCGGATCGAAGCGCTGGATGTGGGAAAACCGCTGACCCAGGCCCGCGCGGATGCACAGGCGCTGGCACGCTATATGGAATTCTATGCCGGGGCCGCCGACAAGCTGCACGGGCAGACCATTCCCTATCTTGATGGCTACACCGTCTATACGCTGCGCGAACCACACGGGGTGACCGGGCATATCGTGCCCTGGAACTATCCGATGCAGATCATCGGGCGATCGGTCGGGGCGGCCCTCGCCACCGGCAATGCCTGCGTGCTGAAACCGGCGGAAGAGGCCTGCCTCACCGCGCTCGCCTTTGCCCATCTGGCGCAAGAGGCCGGGCTGCCCCCCGGCGCGCTCAACGTGGTGCCGGGGCTGGGCGCCGAAGCGGGGGCCGCACTTGCCGCCCATCCCGGCATCCAGCATCTGAGCTTTACCGGATCGGTGGCCACCGGCGCGCGTGTGCAGGCGGCTGCGGCCCGGAATGTGGTGCCCGTGACGCTGGAACTGGGCGGGAAATCGCCCCAGATCGTGTTCGATGATGCAGATCTGGATGCCGCGCTGCCGTTTCTGGTCAATGCCGGGATCCAGAATGCGGGGCAGACCTGCTCGGCCGCCTCGCGCATTCTGGTGCAGCGCGGCGTCTATGACCGGCTGCGCCGCGCCATGGCGCAGGCTTACGCCGATCTGACCGTGGGTCCGGCCCTGAGCGACCCGCGGGTGGGGCCGCTGATCTCGGCGCGCCAGCAGGCGCTGGTGCAGGGGTGCCTTGATCAGGGGCGCGATCTTGTGATCGCAGCGCAGGGTCAGATCCGCGCCGACGCGCCCAAGACGGGCGCCTATGTCCGCCCCACGCTTTTTGCCGATGTCCCGCCCGACCACCCGCTGGCACAGCAAGAGATCTTTGGCCCGGTGCAGGTGCTCATCCCCTTCGATGGCGAAGACGATGCCGTCGCCATCGCCAATGGCACCGACTACGGGCTGGTCGCGGGGATCTGGACCCGCGATGGCGCGCGCCAGATGCGGCTGGCCAAACGGATCCGGTCGGGTCAGGTGTTCATCAACAATTACGGCGCGGGCGGCGGGGTCGAACTGCCCTTTGGCGGCACCGGAAAATCGGGCCACGGGCGCGAAAAAGGCTTCGAGGCGCTGTACGCCTTCACCCAGCTCAAGACCGTGGCCGCCTTTCATGGCTGACCCCGATTGAACCCCGAACCTGCCCCCGGCCTGCGGAGCGCACAGGGCTGGCCATCGCGCTGTCGCTGCTGGCACTGGTCGGCTCTCTGGTCATGGCGTTTGCTCTGGGCGGGTTTTCTCTGCTGGCATATCGCAGCAGCCTGGCCTGGTTCTTTTTTGGAAAAGCGCCCTGGGCAGACCTCCTCCACAGAGCCCTGCTGATCATCGCGGGCGGCCTCATGGTGATCTGGCGCACCCGCGCCCGCTGATCCTGTGCCCTGCTTCTTTGTGGCCAAAAATACCTGATGTCGGACCACACGCCACCAAAGCGCGACGGCTGCGTGACGCGCCGCTTCAGACCTCGACCGCGATCCGGTCCTGCTGACCGACGCCAAAGACCCGCTTGTAGCGCGCAATCTCGTCTTCGGGCCCCATCGCCTTTTCAGGATTGTCCGACAGTTTCACGGTGGGCCGCCCATCGGCCTTCACCGCCTTGCAGACCAGGCTGAAGGGCGCCAGCGCGTCGTCGGGCACCAGTCCGCGGAAATCATTGGTCAGCAGCGTGCCCCAGCCAAAGGACACGTTGCAGCGATCCCGAAACCCGTCATGCAGCGCAATGATCTTGTCCACATCCAGCCCGTCGGAAAAGATCACCCGCTTGGCGCGCGGATCTTCACCGCGCGCCTGCCACCAGGCAATCGCGGTTTCCGCACCGGCTGCGGGGTCGCCGCTGTCGATGCGGATCCCCGTCCAGGATGTCAGCCAATCGGGCGCGTGTTCCAGAAACCCGCTGGTCCCATAGGTGTCGGGCAGGATGATGCGCAGATTGCCTTCGTGCTCTTCATGCCAATCCGACAGCACATCATAAGGCGCCCGCGCCAGCGCTGCGTCATCCTGGGCCAGGGCGGAATAGACCATGGGCAGTTCATGCGCATTGGTGCCGATGGCTTCGACCTCGCGGCGCATGGCGATCAGACAGTTCGACGTGCCGGTGAACTTGCGCCCCAGCCCTTCCATCATTGCTTGCACGCACCAGTCCTGCCACAGAAAGGAATGGCGCCGCCGGGTGCCGAAATCGGCAATCGACAGGTCCTCGAGCCCGCGCAGCTGTTCGATCTTTTCCCAAAGTCGCGTCATCGCGCGGGCATAAAGGACCTGCAGTTCGAACCGCCCCATCCCGTCCAGCACCGCGCGTCCGCGCAGTTCCATCAGCACGGACAATGCGGGGATTTCCCACAGCATCACCTCGGGCCAGCTGCCTTCAAAGGTCAGCTCGTACTGATCGCCCTTGCGTTCAAGATGATAGGCGGGCAGGCGCAGGTTCTCGAACCACTCCATGAAATCGGGCCGGAACATCTGGCGTTTGCCGTAAAACGTGTTGCCGCGCAGCCAGGTGCTTTCGCCCCGGCTGAGGCTGAGCGAGCGGATGTGGTCAAGCTGTTCGCGTAGCTCGCCTTCGTCGATCAGGCGGGCCAGCGGGATCTGGGTCGAACGGTTGATCAGGCTGAACGTGACCCGCGTGTCGGCTCGGTTGCGAAACACCGACTGGCACATCAGCAGCTTGTAGAAATCGGTATCGATCAACGAACGGACGATCGGATCAATCCGCCACTTGTGGTTATAGACGCGCGTCGCGATATCCAAGGGCCTGTTTCCTCTGACCTTTCGGCCCCCGTCTATACGTCAGCGCGCCCCCTGGTCCAAGCAAAAACCCCAAGATGCGTTAGATCAGCGTCACCCCGGCGCCTGTCATCTGGTTGCGTGCCGCCGCCAGGGATCCGTCCAGATCAATGGCCCGGCACAGATCCAGCCGGACCGTCACATCGAACCCCAGCCGCGCCGCATCCAGCGCCGAATAGGCCACGCAGAAATCTGTGGCGAGTCCCACCAGCGTCAGCTGGCTGATCCCGCGCGTGCGCAGATACCCTTCGAGCCCCGTGGGCGTGCTCTGGTCATTTTCGAAAAAGGCCGAATAGCTGTCGATCCCGCCCCGGAACCCTTTGCGCAGGATCAGATCGGCATCGACCCTCAGATCGGGGTGGAATGCAGCCCCCTGACTGCCCTGCACACAGTGATCGGGCCAGAGCACCTGCGGACCATAGGGCATCTCGACCAGATCAAAGGGCGCCTTGCCGTCATGCGAGGTGGCAAAGGACGAATGCCCCGCCGGGTGCCAGTCCTGCGTCAGGATCACCGCATCGGCATCCGCCATCAGCGCATTGATGCCGGGCACGATCCGGTCCCCATCGGCCACGGCCAGGGCACCGCCGGGGCAGAAATCGTTCTGAACGTCGATCACGACAAGCGCTTGGGTCATCCGGGTCTCCGATCCGTTTTGTCCTGCTTACTGCGCAATGACAAAGCTGGGAACCGGTTTTGGCCGCATCTGCGGCGATCTACCGGGTGTTCGGGGCCAGTGATGACCAAACATTCATGCCGCGTCGCTGTCATCGGGCAGGGGCGGGCGGGCTTCGTCCGGGCAATGTTCGCCGATGCGGTCGTGCAGCGCGGCCTTTCGCAGCGGCTTGGTCAGGTAGAAATCAATCCCTGCGGCCAGGATGTCATCGGCATCGCCGCTCATGGCGTGGGCGGTGACGGCAACGATGGGCACATGGTTGCCTGTGTCCTGTTCGATCTTGCGGATTTCGCGCGCGGCGGTCTTGCCGTCCATCTTGGGCATCGAGATGTCCATGAAGATCAGGTCCGGCAGCGCCTCGCCATAGGCGTCGAGCGCTTCAAGGCCGTTATTGGCAAAGACAAGGTCGATATCGAGATCCTTGACCATCTTGCGAAAGACCAGCTGATTGGTCTTGTTGTCCTCGGCCACCAGCACGCGCATGGGGCGGGCGTCGGGTTCGTCGGCGGGGGGGGCGGCGTCGGGCAGGCGGGGGATGTCGGGCGTGATGCTTCGCCCTTCGAGATCGGCCAGAAGGCTGAACAGTTCGGCCCGCTGCAACGGCTTTTGCAGGATGGTCGTCAACTGCGATGCGCCGGGGTCGTTATGGGCCACCGTCGGGTTCGAGCTGAGCAGCACCACCGGCCCCTGCCAGCCGCGGTCGCGCAGCGCCTGGGCGAATTCCAGCCCATCCATATCCGGCATCACGTGATCGGTCAGCACCAGATCAATGTCATCGCTCATGCGATCCAGCGCTTCGCCCGCGCGGCTGCAGGTGACCGGCGTCACCCCAAGCGCCGAGATCTGGCGATCCAGGATGATCCGGTTGACCTCAAGATCATCGACGATCAGCACCTTGCGGATCTCGGCCGGCATCTGCGGCACCTTGGGCGGTGCCCCGGCATCGGCATGCGGCATGTCCATCTTGAAGCCAAAGCAGGATCCAACGCCCTCTTCGCTTTCGACCCACAATTCACCGCCCATCATCTTGATCAGGCGCTGCGAAATCGCGAGCCCCAGCCCGGTGCCTTCGAAATTGCGGTTGCGGTCGTCTTCGACCTGATTGAATTCGCCAAAGATGTGCTGAACCTTGTCTTCGGGAATGCCGATCCCGGTGTCTTCGATCGAGATATGCACGCTGGAATGCCCGTCCGGCCCCGGCACCCCGGTCACGCGGATCAGCACATGCCCTTCGAGGGTGAATTTCACCGCGTTGCCCGCCAGGTTGGTCAGCACCTGACGCACCCGGCCGGGATCGCCGACAAAATTGGTGTGCAGGAACAGGTCGTAATCCACCGCCATGGCGATGCCCTTGTCGCGGGCGATGGGCTGAAGCAGCATGACCACCTCGTGGATGCAGCGTTCCAGGTCAAAGGGTTCGGGATTTAGTTTCAGCTTGTCGGCTTCGATCTTGGAATAGTCGAGCACGTCATTGATGATGACCAGCAGCGCTTCGCCCGAATTCTTGATCGTGTTGACGTAAAGCTGCTGTTCGTCATTCAGCCCGGTGTCGCCCAGCAGTTCGGCCATGCCCACCACGCCATTCATGGGGGTGCGGATTTCGTGGCTCATATTGGCCAGAAAGGCCGATTTTGCGCGGTTCGCGGCCTCGGCCCGTTCACGTTCGGCGCGCAGCTGGGCTTCGTAGCGCACGGTGGGCGTGATATCGAGCGCAAGGCTCACGATGTCACCGTCATGGCCGCGCTGGTCGATCAGCCGGATGAAGCGTTCGTTCCAAAGCTGGATCACCTTTTGCGACGGGGTCGGCGCCTGCCAGCGGCGGGCCATTTCATCGCGCCATGTCTTGGGATCAAGATCGCCGGTGTTGACGATGCCTTCGTCGGTCAAGAGCTGCAGGATGCGCATATAGGACACGCCCGGCCCGACCTCTTCAAGATCATCGAAGATCGACAGATAGGCGGTGTTGGCGCCGATCATATAGCCGTCGGGATCGAAAAAGGCGAACCCGTCCTGAATGCTCTGGATCGACAGCCAAAGCCGTTTTTCCGCCTGCTGCACCTTGTGATTGGCTTCGGTCAGGTCGGATTTCACCCGTTCGTTTTCGTCACGAACGGTTTCAACTTCGGCCTGCGTGGCGCCGATCTGCTTGGTCAGGGCCAGCGCATGGCGGCCCAGCTTGCGATTGGCAGCCGACAGTTCGGCCTGTTTGAGTTCCAGCAGCCGTTCGGCAGCAAGACGCGCGCGCCGTTCTTCGGCCAGTTTGTTTGCAAGGCTCATCCCTGTCGGTTCCGGATTCTTATTCGGATCTGACCTGCATGATTGCGGGGGCTTGGTGAAAATACCCTTAAGGCGCCTGTCCCGCGCCGACGCTTACCGCCCTTCGCGCAGCCAGCCTGCGGTGATCAGCCCGGCCGCCAGCATCAGAACCAGCCAGGCTGGCAGCAGCGGCGTGCGCGTGACATCGCGTGTCTGATAGGCGCCGCGCGGCAGGATCCCGAACCATCCACGCCCGGCGGCGGGCCGCCCGTCGCGCACGGATCGCAGCGCCGGAATGCCGTCCTCGACCCGTATCACCCCGCCGCGCTGCGTGGCGATCAGCGGGGCCAGCACCGCGCCCGTGGCAATGGTTTCTTCGAATTCGCGCGGGGCGGCCGGGCCAAGGCCGATGGCGCTGGACTGCGCGCCTTCGCTCAGCCGATAAAGCCCGATTTCGGGCCCGTCATAGGTGGCTTCGTGGCGGCCGGGGCTGGTTTCGGTCAGCTCGATCTCGACCGTGTCGCCCGACGGGGTCTGCACCGTGACCGCGCCGATGTCATCCTTCAGACTGCGGCGGATGATACGCATGGTCTGGCCGGTGGCGTCAGCCCAGAGCGCGTCTTCTTCCAGCTCGGGTTCCTTCATCATCCAGTGGGCAAGCCGCCGCAGCAGTTCCATCTGCGGGCCGCCGCCATCATAGCCGCGGCTCCACAGCCAGGCGTGGTCCGATGCCAGCATCGCCACGCGCCCGTCGCCCACTCGGTCCAGGATCAGCAGCGGCCGGTCATCGACCCCGGCCATGACCACATCGCCTGACAGCGGATCGACCTCGATCTGGCGCAGCCAGCGGCCCCAGCTGGCATCGGCATCGCCCAGCCCGGCATCGGGCAGATCGGCGGTCACCGGGTGGCGCGCGCCCAGATCGGTGACCGTCGGGCGAAAGGCCTCTTCGATCACGCGGGCCGAGGGTTCGGCGGGCATCACATCGCTGAGCGGGGAGCGATAGATGCTGTCGGCGCTGGCAAAATCGGGGCCCGCGGCCACCAGCACCGCGCCGCCACCTTCGACATAGCGCGACACATTATCCAGATAGATCGCGGGCAGAATGCCGCGCCGCTTGTAGCGGTCAAAGATGATCAGGTCGAAATCGTCGATCTTTTCCAGAAACAGCTCCCGCGTGGGAAAGGCAATGAGGCTGAGTTCGCCCACCGGCACGCCGTCCTGCTTTTCCGGAGGCCGCAGGATGGTGAAATGCACCAGATCCACCGAGCTGTCGGATTTCAGAAGATTGCGCCAGGTGCGGCTGCCCGCATGGGGTTCGCCCGACACCAGCAGCACGCGCAGCCGGTCGCGCACGCCGTTCATCTGGATCAGCGCGGTGTTGTTGCGGTCGGTCAGCTCTGCGGGCGCCTGCGGCACGGTGAATTGCAGCACGTTGCGCCCGCCATGGGGCAGGGTCACCGGCAGGTCCACATCCTGCCCCACCGGGATCGGCACGCGCAGCGGGTCGCCGCCATCAATGGAAATCTCAAGCTCGGCCAGGGGATCAAGGCCGGCGGGCACCGCGCCGCTGTCTTCGATGCGCAGGGTCAGTGTGACGGGCTCGCCAATGATGGCAAAGGCAGGCGCGTTGCGCACGATCAGGCGCCGGTCCCAGTCGCTGTCGAGCCCGGTTTGCAGCAGATGCAGCGGCGCGGGCAGGTCGGGGGCCAGCTCCATGTCATGCACGCGCCCGTCGCCAATGGCGATGATGCCTGCGATGCGTGCGCTTGGTTCTTCGGCCAGGGCGTTGGACAGGGCGGTCATCAGCTCGGTTCCCGCATCATCCTGCCCGTCGGGCACGGTGATGCGGCGCAGTTCGGTGTTGTCGCGCGCCAGCACCGCCTGCGCCATGGCGTCGGCGGCGGCCGTGGTCTGGGCTGCGCGATCCCCCAGCGATTGCGACGCGCTGCGGTCTTCGAGCATCAGCACAATGTCACTGAGCGGCGCGCGGTCTTCCACCTGATAGACCGGGCCCATCAGCGCCCCCAGCACCACCAGCGCGGCGCCCGCGCGCAAGGGCCAGCCGCGCAGCCCGCGCCAGATCGCCAGCGCGACGGTGGCCAGCGCCAGCAGCGCCAGTGCCGCCAGCACCGGCCAGGGCAGCAGAGGGTCGAAGATCACGCTTGCGGTCATTGGCCAAGCCTGTCGAGAAGGGCGGGCACATGCACCTGATCGGATTTGTAGTTTCCGGTCAGCACATGCATCACCAGGTTGATGCCAAAGCGATAGGCCAGCTCGCGCTGGCGTTCGCCGGTAAATCCGCGCCCCACCGGCAGCAGCGGGATGCCCGAGGCATCCACCGCCCAGGCCGCCGCCCAGTCATTGCCGCCGATCACCACCGGGGTGACGCCGTCATTGAGGTTGCGAAAGGGCATGCCTTCGATCTGTTCGGCATCCGCAGGGGCGGCTTCGACCCAGACCTCTCGGCCGGGGTGGCGGCCGGGGAAATCCTGCAGCAGGTAAAAGGTGCGGGTCAGCACATGGTCTTCGGGCACCGGTTCCAGCGGCGGGATGTCCAGCGGACGGGCCAGCGCCTGCAGCTTGCGCCCATTGGCGCTGGCGCTGCCAAAGCCCGCAAGATCGGCATCGCGCGTATCAAAGACGATCATCCCGCCCGAGCGCAGAAAGGTGTTGAGCCGGGCATAGGCCGCATCGGATGGCTGCGGCTGATCGGGGGTGACCGGCCAGTAGAGCAGCGGGTAAAGCGACAGCTCGTCGCGTTCCAGATCCACCGCGACAGGGGCTGCGGGTTCGATGGATGTGCGAAAGCTCAGCATGTTGCTGAGCCCCAGAAGGCCCGCGCGCGACAGCTCGTCGACGCGGGCATCCCCCGTCTGCACATAGGCCAGCGAAAATTCCGATGCGGCGGCGATGTCGGTCAGGGGTGGGGCGTCGGATGCGGGCTGCGCATCGGCGGGCAGGGCGATGATCCCGGCCAGCAGCAGGCCCAGTACCGGCCCGGCCCGGCGCAGCCGCCCTGACAGGGCCAGCGCTGCGACTACATCTGCGGCCAGCAGCACCAGAGCCAGGGCCAGCAGCCATCCCCCCAGCGGCTGCTGGGGGCGCTGGCCCAGCATCTCGACCGGGATGCGGGCGGGCCAGAGGATCCGGCGCAGGTCGGGATCTGGCCCCACGGCATTGCGCGCCAGCAGCCGGTCGCCCGATTGGTAGAGACCGGGCTGCAGCGCCGGCCCGGTCGGCGCGTCGGCCAGATCGGGACCTGCGACGCCGGGCAGGTTGCCTGCAGTCTGCAGCGTGCCGAACCCGTCGAGCACCTGTAGCGGGGTCCAGACCGTGCCTTCGAGATCGGCGGCCTGCGGCGCGCGGGCCGATGAGGACACCGCCAGCCGTTCCAGCATGTCGACAAACAGGCCCGATAGCGGCAGCGACGACCATTCGGCATTGGCGGTCACGTGAAACAGGACGATCTGCCCCTGCCCGTGGGGCTTGCGGGTGACCAGCGGTGTGCCGTCTTCCAGTGCGGCGATGACCCGGTCGGCCAGCGTCGGGTCAGGTTGTGCCATCACCTGCGCGCTGACCGCCACATCCGGCGGGATGTCGAGGCCGAAGAACGGCGATCCGGCGGCAAAGGGGGCAAGGCGCTTTGGTTCGCCCCAGCTCATGGCGCCGCCCACGCTGCGCCCGCCCGCGCGCAGGCGCACGGGCATCAGCGGGTCTTCGGTATCGCGGCTGAGGTCGCTGGCGGCCAGGCGCGGCCCGGCAAAGCGCAGCAGCATCCCGCCCGCATCGACCCAGTCCAGCAGCGCATCGCGTTCCCCCCCGGTCAGCGTGGCCACATCCGCCAGCACGATCACATCGGGGTTGGCGGGCAGCAGATCGGTGATGGTGCCATCCAGCAGATCGGCGCTTGGGGACAGGGCCTGTTCCAGGTAATGCAGCGGCGACAGCAGTTCGAGCCCTTCGCGCTGGTCGCGCCCGGCGATCAGCGCGACTTCGCGGCGGCGCAGGCTGTCATCGGCCAGCGTTACCGCCCCGGCCGAGCTTTGCCCCTGTACTTCGAACCGGGTGATGCGCGCGCGCAGTTCGGCGGGCAGTGACAGGGCCGTGTCGGCGCTGTCTGTCCCATCGTCAAAACGCGCCATGGCCGAGGCAAGCACGCGTTGCGTGCCCGACGGGTCGCGCCCATGGGCCAATACGGTAACATCGCGCGCCGGGCCTGCGGGGCTGCGATGTGCCGTCAGCTGCACCGCCCCATCGGCAAAACGCGCAGGCGACAGGGCGAGCACCTGACCAGGGGTCTGGTAGATGGT
>JAOXSC010000116.1 GCA_025800215.1 Marinibacterium sp. | reverse complement strand
TTCCGATCTAGTGATCGCCGCCCACTTCCGCCGCAGGCCGTCCGTTGATCTTGGTAATGATGCCACGCAGCATCGGCGCGCTTTCCACCTTTTCCACTGCCGGGTCGTTTTCGAGCTTCGCGCGGAAGCTGTCGATCTGGTCGGGCTGGATGTCGACCATGAAGAAGGCGGGCGCGCGCTCGGGCAGATCCTGGGCGATGGCATTGCGCAGGTTCGCATCGATCTGACCCACAGCCGCCAGCACGGTCAGGCCGAGGCCGAGGGACAGGACCACCGAAGTGGCCTCGCCCGAGGGCCCGCCCACGGCACCCAGCGCCAACCGCGCCGCCGGTCGACCCCGGAAGAACCGAGAAGTGCGCCGCGCCAGCGCCCGGATGCCCCGCGCCGCAATGACCAGCAGCGCAAAGGCCCCGACAATGCCGCCCGCAGCGCCCCAGGTCAGGGTCCAGAGACCCGAAAACCACGCCGCCAGTGCCACCAGCGCAGTCACCAGCGCCAGGGTGATCCCGATCCAGAGCGGGCGGGGCAGGGTGCGGGTCTTGCCGCTCCCGTCGCGAAAGAGCGTTGCCGCGCGCACCTCTTCCACGCGTGCCAGCGGCCAGAGCGTGAAGATCAGCGC
>JAOXSC010000053.1 GCA_025800215.1 Marinibacterium sp. | reverse complement strand
CCTGGGCTTCCTGATCCAGGGCGGCGCGGGTCACAAGCCGGGCCAGCACCAGCTGGTCGATGCCGATTTCGCGGGCGCGGGCCATGGGCAGCGCCTGACCGGTCTGGGCTTCGACGGCGCGCAGTTCCGCCTGCAATTCGCGCGCATACTCATCGGTCGAGAGGTTCTGATCACCGACCTGACCCACCGAATACAGGCTGCCCGAGAAATTGGTTACGCCAAAACCGCCAAGCCCCAGGATCAAAAGGCCCAGAAGGATCCAGACCAGGGTCTTCCCCAGGCCGCCGCTCTTTGTGGACATGATGCTCCCCTTTGGTCTGTTTGGGTGGCGGCCGCTTCGGGCCGCGCCGCGCCGGTTTTGTTACGTCGCCTTCCTTACGCCGCGCCCGATGCGCGGGCAAGGGCAGGGGCGCGGGTAATGGCAGGTCTAAAGGTCAAGCGCGGCCAGACGGTCGGTCATCTGCGCAATGCCCGCCCGATCGAGATTGGCAAAGGCGATGCGCAGCTGGCGCTGGCCTGCGGGCGCGCCATCGGGGTGGAACATGGTGCCGGGCAGCAGCAGGATCCCCGCCTCGCGCACCAGCGCGGGCGCGAGCTGATCCGAGGGCATGTCAAACGGGTGTTCGGCATAGGCAAAATACGCCCCCAGCCCCAGCAGCCGCCAGCCCAGCGGGCGCAGCCGGTCGAACGCATCGGCCATGGCGGCGCGCCGGTCGAGGATCTCGGCCCGTTCCCCGGCCAGCCACTGGCCCAGATTGCGCATCCCCCACAGGGCGGCATGCTGGCCCACCTGCGCGGGGCAGATGGTGACGGTATCAAGGAACTTTTCGACCTGCGCCAGCAACGGCTCGGACGTCATCATCGCCCCCACCCGGTGCCCGGTCAGCCGGTAGGCCTTGGAGAAGGAATAGAGATGCACCAGCGTGTCATCCCACCCATCGCGCGCAAAGAGAGCATGGGGCGCCCCATCCTGCGCATGAAAATCGCGATAGGTTTCATCCAGGATCAGCCGGATCCCGCGCGCGCGGGCCAGATCATAGAACGCATCCAGCAGCGCCGCAGGGTATTCCACACCGCCGGGATTGTTGGGGCTGACCAGCGCTATGGCGCGGGTGCGCGGGGTGATCAGCGCCGCCGCCGCATCCGGGTCGGGCAGCAGATCATCGCCGGTGTCCAGCGCCACGGCGCGCACGCCTGTCATGTCGAGCCACATCTTGTGGTTGAAATACCACGGGGTGGGCAGGATCACCTCGTCCCCTTCGCCGGTCAGCGCGTGCAGCGCTGCGGCAAAGGCCTGATTGCAACCCGATGTAATGGCGACCTGACCGGGCCGGATCGCGCCGCCATACTGGTCTGACCATTGCGTGGCCAGTTCGGCACGCAGATCGGGCAGGCCCAGCACCGGGCCGTAAAGATGGGTGTCATCACGCGCGATGGCATCGACCATCGCCTGCCGCAGGGCAGGCGGGGGCGGATCCACCGGGGCGGCCTGGCTGACATTGATCAGCGGCCGGTCGGGCGCGAAACGGACACCATCCAGCCAGCGCCGCGCCTCCATCACCGGGGGGGCAAAGGTGGCGGCGGTGCGGGTCAGGCGCGGGGGCGTGCTCATGGGGTCGGGTCAGTCCTTGCCGCGATAGGGCTCGACATATTGCAGCGCCATGTCCCACGGGAAAAAGATCCAGGTGTCCTGGCTGACTTCGGTGATGAAGGTATCGACCATGGGGCGGCCCTGGGGCTTGGCATAGACGGTGGCGAAATGGGCATTGGGATAGAGCTCGCGCACCAGTTCCAGCGTCTTGCCGCTGTCCACCAGATCGTCGATCACCAGAATGCCGGTGCCATCGCCCATCAGCGCGGTGTCGGGCGATTTCAGGACTTCGGCCTGGCCCTGCGCCTGATGGTGATAGGATTTCACGCTGATCGTGTCGACGGTGCGGATGTCCAGTTCACGGCTGACAATCATCGCAGGTGCCATGCCGCCACGGGTGATGGCGACCACGGCTTTCCATGCGCCGCCTTCCATCGGGCCCTGACCGTCCAGACGCCAGGCCAGCGCGCGGCTGTCGCGGTGGATCTGGTCCCAGCTGATGTGAAACCCTTTTTCATGGGGCAGGCGATCGGTCATGTCATTTCTCCACAATAAGACGCAGACCGAGCGCGCCTAGCAGCGTCGCGGCGATCCGGTCAAGCAGCGGTTTGAGCCGCAGATAGCCCCGCCGCGCCGGACCCGTCGACAGGGCCAGGGCGGCAAAGCTGTAAAAGATCAGCTCGAGCGCGAGGTGATTGGCCACCACCAGGGCGATGCCGGTCGCATCCAGCCCCTTGGGAAAGACCACCACGATCACCGCGCCGGCAAAGAGCACCGATTTGGGATTGCCCAGATTAACCAACAACCCCTGCACAAACGCCCGGCCATGGCGCGGGGCGGCGACGTCATCCAGGGGCGCATCCGCATGGCGCCAGGTCTGCACGGCGATCCAGATCAGGTAAAGCGCGCCGCCCAGCTTGAGCGCGCCATAGCTCCACGGCGCAATGGCAAAAAGGCTCTCAAGCCCCAGCAGCGCGGCCAGCGTCCATGTCGCGGCCATCAGCCCCAGACCCGCGCCGGTGGCGATGCCCGCCATGCGCCCTTCGCTGACGGCGGTCCGCAGGGCCAGAATGAAGGCCGGGCCGGGCGAGGCCAGCGCCGCAATCAGAATGGCATTGAACGCAAGAAGGCTGTCCCAGCTCATGCTTTTTCCACGTCGGGGGCATCGACGGCCTTCATCCCGACGATATGATAGCCCGAATCCACATGCAGGATTTCCCCCGTGACCCCGGTGCTGAGATCCGACAGCAGGTACAGTGCCGATTTGCCCACATCCATCTGGTCGATGTTGCGGCGCAGCGGGGCGTTGAGCTCGTTCCACTTCATGATGTAGCGGAAATCGCCGATGCCGCTGGCCGCCAGCGTCTTGATCGGCCCGGCGCTGATCGCGTTGATGCGGATGCCGTCCTTGCCCAGATCTTCGGCCAGATATTTTACGGATGCCTCAAGCGCGGCCTTGGCCACCCCCATGACGTTGTAATGCGGCATCACCTGTTCGGCGCCGTAATAGGTCAGCGTCAGGGCGCTGCCGCCTTCGGACATCATCTTTTCGGCGCGCTGCATGACGGCGGTAAAGGAATAGACCGAAACATCCATGGTCATATTGAAATTGGCGCGGCTGGTATCGACATAACGGCCGCGCAATTCGGCCTTGTCGGAAAAGCCGATGGCGTGGACGACAAAATCCAGATGCCCCCAGCGGTCACGCAGCACATCGAACAGCGCGTCGATCGACCCTTCTTCCATCACGTCGCAGGGCAGCACCAGTTCGCTGCCCAATTGCGCAGCCAGCGGATCGACGCGCTTCTTCAACGCGTCGCCCTGATAGGAAAAGGCAAGTTCGGCACCGGCGTCGGCGCAGGCTTTGGCGATCCCCCAGGCAATGGACTTGTCATTGGCCAGGCCCATGATCAGACCCTTCTTGCCCGCCATCAATCCAGAGGTCATGCGCCGTTCCCCGCTTATAATTCTGCCGTTGTGGCAAGGTTTATGCCAATGATCTTGATCCATCAAGCCCGGCCGGGCTGGACGCGCGCCCAGTCCTGCGCTAGCTGGAGGGTGGCGGATATATTTCCGCAAGGGGACATACTATGACTGATCGTGAAGGAATCTTCGCTGGTGATGACCCATTTGTCATCGCGCGATCCTGGCTTGCCGAGGCGGAAGATTCGGAACCGAACGACCCCAACGCAATTGCGTTGTCGACGGTCGATTCCAATGGCTTGCCGAATGTACGAATGGTTCTCCTTAAGGAGATTGAAGAAAATGCATTTGTATTTTACACCAATTACGAAAGCGCCAAGGCGCAGGAAATCGAACAGGCCGGACAGGCCGCGTTCGTGATGCATTGGAAATCGCTGCGCCGTCAGATTCGGGTGCGTGGTCGTGTCACCCGCGAAGATGGTCCGCAGGCGGATGCATATTTTGCGTCGCGATCCCTCAAAAGCCGTCTTGGCGCCTGGGCATCCAAGCAATCTCAGCCACTTGAAAGCCGTATGGCGCTGATGACCGAAGTGGCCAAGGTGACAGCCCAGCAAGGCCCGTCGCCCAAGCGGCCGCCCTTTTGGGGGGGCTACCGTCTGGTGCCCGTCGAGATTGAGTTTTGGGCCGATGGCGCCTTTCGCCTGCATGACCGATTTCGCTTTGAACGTGCAGATACCAACATGTCGTGGAACGTGCAGCGGCTTAGCCCGTGATGTCCGGTTTTGGACATTATTTGCATTGATCCGCGAAAAAACATTGAAACAGTTTGTAGTTCTGGACTTGAATAAACACGCGGTGGTGGCACAACCGGATCAGGGCTGATCCGGGGTGACCACCCACTGTAAAGGAACATGGGGAACACGTGGCCGACGATCTGAGATACCTCCAACAAGTTCGGGGGCATGTTAAATGGTTTGATCCTGCGAAGGGGTTTGGGTTCATCATCGCCGAGACCGGCGGGCCGGACATCCTGCTGCATGTCAACGTCTTGCGTAATTTTGGGCAGAGCTCGGTCGCCGATGGCGCCCGGATCGAAGTGGTCACCCATCGCACCGATCGCGGTGTGCAGGCGGCCGAAATCCTGAGCATCGAGCCGCCCGACCGTGACCCGAGCCCGGTCCTTCCCGATCTGGCCGAGGCCGATCCAGAAGAGCTGCAGTCGCTGCCGATCGAACCGGCCCGCGTCAAATGGTTCGACAAGGGCAAGGGCTTTGGCTTTGCCAACATCTTTGGCCGGCGCGAAGACATTTTTCTGCATATCGAAGTGCTGCGTCAGTCGGGTCTTGCCGATCTGCAGCCGGGCGAAGCACTGGCGATCCGTGTGGTGGATGGCAAACGCGGCCGCATGGCGGTCGAGGTGTTTGCCTGGGACGCCGTCCCGTCCATGACCGACGGCGACTGATGCGCGGCTGGCGTCTTGGGGTTGCGGCGGTGGCCTTGATGCTGCCGCAGGCGCTGTCGGCGGCCTGCCAGCCCGACAAGGTGCGGCTGCGCGGGGACTGGGGCGAAACCGCCTTTGCGGTCGAGATCGCGGATGATGCGCGCGAACGGTCGCGCGGGTTGATGTTTCGCGACAGCATGCCACGCGGGGCGGGGATGCTGTTCATCTATGAACAACCCGTGGCGGCCAGTTTCTGGATGAAGAACACGCTGATCCCGCTGGACATGATCTTTGTCGATCCCACCGGCGTCGTGACCCATATCCATCACAACGCGATCCCCGGCGATCTGACACAGATCGACGGCGGCAGCGGGGTGCTGGTGGTGCTGGAAATCAACGGCGGTCTGGCCCGCCGCTATGGCCTTTCGGTGGGCGATCAGCTTCAGCATCCGGCCTTTTCGGATGGTCCTGCGATCTGGCCCTGTTAGGGCTTTTCATTCCCGCAAAGGCCCGCTAGGAAGGCGCATGGTCCGGGGCGTGGCGCAGTCTGGTAGCGCACCTGTTTTGGGTACAGGGGGTCGTGAGTTCGAATCTCGCCGCCCCGACCATTCCTTACCGATCTTCCCTTGATGTGATGCACGTGATGTGCGGTGCCGCGCGCGGATCGCGCCCCGGCTTGAACATCACGCATGGTCTTGCCATAGTGGTTGCGCGTCTGAGTAAGGAGAGCCGGGACATTTATTTGGACCCGCGAGGGATTTCCGCCCCTCCAGACGCACCCTCATTCCCTCAATAGCTCCGGCGAACGCGCTCAGTGCCCATGTTTCGATCACCTGGCGCCGTCCGGCTGCGGGTTGGATCGCGGCGGACGCGAAAAATATTGACTTGTTGGTCAAAAACGCAACTCCTGTGGATAACAAAAACAGGGAAGCGCCATGCCAGTCGATCTTACAACACGCTTTACAGGCCTTGATTTCGTCAACCCGTTCATTCTGGCCTCGGCGCCGCCGACGGAAAGCAAACGCAAGATCCTCAAGGCGTTCGAGGCCGGATGGGGCGGGGTGGTCACCAAGACAATCGGCCTGCACCCGGTGGAAAACGTGGCCGGCCCCAAGACGATCTATCAGCGCACCAGCGACGTAAAGCCCTATGTATCGCGCATGAAACGCCCCGACACGGTGTCCCATTCGTCATGGAATTGGGAACTGATCTCGGATCAGCCGCTTGAACAATGGCTGCCCGATCTGGAAGAGATCAAGACCACCTATCCCGACCGCATGGTCATCGCGTCGATCATGGCCGGGGCCGGTGGCGAGGTCGAGATGGACAATTGGCGCAAGCTGGCCCAGGCCTGTGTGGGCGTGGGCTGCGATGCGCTGGAGCTGAACATGTCCTGCCCGCATATGGACCGCAAGGATATGGGCGCCCATATCGCCAATGACGAAGAGATCATCACCGGCATCCTGCAGGCCGTGACCAGCGCGGTGGATGTGCCGATCTGGGTCAAGCTGACCCCGGCAAGCTCGTCCGTGGTGGACGGGGCGGGCGCGGCCTATGCGGCGGGGGCGTCGGCGATTTCGCTGTGCAACACCTTCCCGTCGCTGCCGCTTCTGGATCCCGAAACCCTGAAATTTGAGGTCGAGGTTGACGGGCTTGTCACCTCGGGCGGGCTGGGCGGTCTGGCCATTCTCAACCAGGCCCTGCAGCGCGTGTCGGATATTTCGCGCGCCTTTCCCGATCAGCAGATTTCCGGCATCGGTGGCATCCGGGGCTTTCGCGAGGCGTTCAATTTCATTGCCCATGGCGCGGGCAACCTGCAGATCTGCACTGCGGCGATGGAAGAAAAGGGCAGCGGGGGCGTCGGCGTGAAGCTGATCCAGGAGCTCAAAGACGATCTGGGCGAGTACCTGCGGCGCAAGGGGCACAGCTCGATCGAAGAGTTTCGCGGCATCGCCCGCGAACGGATCGTCGAGCATTCCAAGGTGCGCCGCAAAAGCGACGACTACAACGGGGGCTATGCCGAAAGCGCCTGAACGATCAGCCCGACGCCTGCCACGATTGTTGGGTCAGGCAATAGCACTGCCATCGCTGCGGGCCGCCGCCCAGGTCGATCATGCCCTCATGCGTCATGACCGCGCCCAGTTTTCTGGTCGCGGCCTGCGACCTCAGGTTGCTGGGTGCGATGTGAAACCACGCCTCGGAGCTGTGGGCATAGATATGTCCCAGCATCAGCGCTTTGACGGCCCGGTTGCTGTCTCCGCCCCAGTGCTCGCGGGTCAGGAAGGTAAAGCCGATCGACAAACGAGATGGCGCATCGGGGTCGGTATAGAAGGCCGAACAGCCGATCATCTGATCTTTCTGGCGGTCGATGATCGCCAGACTGCCGCCCAGATCCAGAAGCGACTGAAAATAGGGCGCGAACGCCTCGGGTCGGTGGCGGTCACGCGCAGGGTGCCCGGCCCAGATCCCCGGATCACGGGCCGCCTGCGCAAGCGCGTCATGATCCGTTGGCGCCAATGGGCGAAGCATCAGATCTGGGCCGATCAGGATGGGCTGTGGATCAAACGCGTCAGGATAAAGGAATGTCATCGGCAGTGTCTCGGACAGGTCAATGCTCTGGAACTCTAGCTGCGGCCCGGATCGGTGCCAAGATGCGAGATACGGATCGGTAACAGAGTGATTCTGAAGCAATCTGGGGGCCGGGATCAGATGCGGGCGAATGGGATGGCGTTTCATGAAGTGTCGGCCACGCAGCGGACATCGCGCCATGGTGCACGGGTGCCCCTGCGGCAGCCTAAGCCTGGCCATTCGCGCGCGAGGCCATAAAACGTTTACAAATTGGGGGCTTTGCCTGTTGTCCTGCATTTGCACCTGAAGACGACGGCCCCCGGCCATGCAAAACGCACCGAATCTGTTAACAATGGGTCAAGGCCAAAGATACCCGGATGGCCCGAAAAAACCCGTTGCCATGCCTCGTATGATCCGTCAAATTGTGGTGGCAGAAGGGGTGCGCACAACATCTAGTAGCCACAACAAGGGCACAGATGGCGCAGCCAGGGACTAGGGACAATTTACGACGACAGCACGCCGATCCTTTTGGGGATCAGGCCAGCCGCGTTTCGGACGTTACGTCCGGGACGGGTGCAGGCGGATGTGTCTCTTACCCAAATCTGAATAACCGCCGCAAGACCCCGGCGCAGGTCCATTCGGACGATGACACAATGCTGATGACACCATGCTGAAAGACAAAGGCAGCCAGAGATGAAGATCGAACGTCGTTTCACCAAGCCCGGCCAGGACGCCTATGCAGAGCTGGATTTTGTCCAGGCCACGTCGGAAATCCGCAATCCCGACGGCAGCATCGTGTTCCGACAGGACGGGATCGAGGTGCCGGCCAGCTGGAGCCAGGTGGCCAGCGACGTGATCGCACAGAAATATTTCCGCAAGGCAGGGGTGCCTGCCAAGCTGAGAAAGGTACGCGAAAAGGGCGTGCCGGAATTCCTCTGGCGCTCGGTGCCGGACGGCAAGAATGTGGACACCGGCGGAGAAACCTCGTCAAAGCAGGTGTTTGACCGTCTGGCGGGTGCCTGGGCCTACTGGGGCTGGAAGGGCGGATACTTCTCGAAAGAAGAAGACGCGCGCGCCTATTTCGACGAGATGCGCTATATGCTCGCCACCCAACGCGCCGCGCCGAACTCGCCCCAGTGGTTCAACACAGGTCTGCACTGGGCCTATGGCATCGATGGTCCCGGCCAGGGCCACTACTATGTGCATTACAAGACCGGCAAGCTGACCAAATCCGACAGCGCCTATGAACATCCCCAGCCGCATGCCTGTTTCATCCAGTCGGTGCAGGATGATCTGGTGAACGAAGGCGGCATCATGGATCTGTGGGTGCGCGAGGCGCGCCTGTTCAAATACGGATCCGGCACCGGCACCAACTTTTCGCATCTGCGCGGCGAAGGCGAACGCCTGTCGGGGGGCGGCAAATCCTCGGGGCTGATGGGGTTCCTCAAGATCGGTGACCGCGCGGCCGGCGCGATCAAATCGGGCGGCACCACGCGGCGCGCGGCCAAGATGGTGATCTGCGATGCCGATCACCCCGATATCGAGCAGTTCATCAACTGGAAGGTCATCGAAGAGCAAAAGGTCGCGTCGATCGTGGCGGGCTCGAAGATGCACGAAGAAAAGCTCAACGGCATTTTCGAAGCTCTGCGCAGCTGGGACGGGCGGTCCGAAGATGCCTATGACCCCGCAACCAATGGCGCGCTGAAATCGGCGATCCGCGACGCGAAGAAGGTCGCGATCCCCGAGACCTATATCAAGCGCGTGCTGGATTACGCCCGTCAGGGCCACACCAGCATCGAATTCCCGACCTATGACACCGATTGGGACAGCGAAGCCTATAGCTCGGTGTCGGGGCAGAATTCGAACAACTCGATCCGGGTGACGGATGCGTTCCTTTATGCGGTGGAAAAGGATGCCGACTGGGAACTGGTGAACCGCACCAATGGCGAGGTCGCCCGCACCATCAAGGCGCGCGATCTGTGGGATCAGGTGGGGCACGCGGCCTGGGCCTGTGCCGATCCGGGCATCCAGTATCACGACACCGTCAATGCCTGGCACACCTGCCCCGAAGACGGCGAAATCCGCGGATCGAACCCCTGTTCGGAATACATGTTCCT
>JAOXSC010000019.1 GCA_025800215.1 Marinibacterium sp. | reverse complement strand
CGGAAGAGGCCTATCACGGCCTCAAGTTCCACGAAACCTTTGGCCCGCTGGCCTTTACCCTGCATGGCATCGCCGTGGGCCTGCGCGATCTGGGCATGACCATGAACCCGCAGGCGGCCCATTACACGCTGATGGGCATCGAAACCCTGTCGCTGCGGATGGAGCGTCACGTAGAGAACGCCCAGAAACTGGCGCAGTGGCTCGAAGCCGATCCGCGCATCGACTATGTCACCTATGCCGGGTTGGAAAGCTCGCCCTACTACGACCGCGTGTCCAAGATCTGCCCCAAAGGCGCAGGCGGGCTGTTCACCTTTGCGGTGAAGGGTGGCTATGACGCCTGCGTCAAGCTGGTCAATTCGCTCGAAATCTTCAGCCATGTGGCCAATCTGGGCGATGCACGGTCGCTGATCATCCATTCGGCATCGACCACCCACCGCCAGCTGAGCCCCGAACAGCAGGAAGCCGCCGGGGCCGGGCCCAACGTGGTGCGCGTGTCCATCGGCATCGAAAATGCCGAAGATCTGATCGCCGATCTGGATCAGGCCCTGACCAAGGCCACCGCCTGATCCGGGCCATCGCCACAGGCAGGGGCCAAGAGGCCCCTGCGACACGCTCTTGACCTTGTGCCCCGGATTGCCCATATGGGCCAGGTCGCTGCGCTGCCGCGTGAGCCAGCCGCGCCCGCACCAAGGGCCATCAGCGCACATCTTTTTTCCCGAGATCCCCATCACGCAGGGTTCTGATGCAACGGCCGGATAGGGCGGGATACGCCCGCCTATGCCCGTGGTCCGTGCAAACCCTCAGGGGCGATGATGCGCCCCCAATCGGCGCGTGCTGGCACGGGCCAAAAGGACGATACGTGTTTGATTTTGATATGCTTGGCCTGGCGCCGACGCTCAAGGCCGCTCTGACCAAGGCAGGGTTCAGCGAACCCACCCCGATCCAGGGCAAGGCGATCCCGCTGGCGCTGCAGGGGCATGACATCATGGGTCTGGCCCAGACCGGCACCGGCAAGACGCTGGCCTTTGGCCTGCCGCTGATCAATGACCTGCTCGATACCCCCGGCAAACCCCAGCCCAAGACCGCCAAGGCGCTGGTGCTGGCGCCGACGCGCGAACTGGTCAACCAGATCGCCGACAACCTGCGGCCGCTGACCGAAGGGTCCAAGATCCGGGTGGCCACCGTTGTGGGCGGCCAGTCCATCGGGCGGCAGATCAGCCTGCTGTCGCGCGGCACCGACATTCTGGTGGCCACGCCCGGCCGCCTGATCGACCTGTGCGACCGCGGTGCGGTGGATCTGAGCCAGACCCATCAGCTGGTGCTGGACGAAGCCGACCAGATGCTTGACCTGGGCTTTATCCATGCCCTGCGCAAGATCGCCCCGATGCTGGGCACGCCGCGCCGGACCATGCTGTTTTCGGCCACCATGCCCAAGCAGATGGAAGAAATCAGCCAGGCCTATCTGACCAACCCGCGCCGGGTGCAGGTGTCGCCTCCGGGCAAGGCCGCCGACAAGATCACCCAGTCGGTGCATTTTGTCGAAAAACCGCAAAAGCCCAAGCTGCTGCGCGAGATCCTGAACAAGGATCCCGATGCGCTGACGCTGGTCTTTGCCCGCACCAAACATGGTGCGGAAAAGCTGATGAAGGGGCTGGTGGCCGACGGCTACAACGCCGCGTCGATCCATGGCAACAAATCCCAGGGCCAGCGCGACCGCGCCATCAAGGCCTTCCGCGAAGGCACGGTTACCACGCTGGTGGCCACCGATGTGGCCGCGCGCGGCATCGACATTCCGGGCGTGGCGCTGGTGGTGAACTATGATCTGCCCGAAGTGCCCGACAATTACGTGCACCGCATCGGCCGCACCGCGCGGGCCGGGCGCGATGGCGAAGCGGTGGCCTTCTGCTCGGACGAAGAAGCCAAGCTGCTGCGCCAGATCGAAAAGCTGATGAAGATCGAAGTGCCCACCGCATCAGGCGAACGCCCCGAAGGCACGCATGCCCCGTCGGGCGGTGCCCGCAAGGGGCGCGGCGGTCCGGGTGGTCCGCGCCGCAAACCCGGCCAGGATGGCGACGCGCCCAAACGGCGCCGCCCGCGCCGCAGACGCGCAGCATGACCGATCAGATGGGGGCCACGCGGCCCCCATTTTTGTTCGGGCCGGGATCAGTCGATGGCAAAGACCATGGTGACCGACGCGCTCAGCCCCAGCTCGCCCCCGGCTATAGGCATGGCATCGGCGACGCGGGCGGCCTCCATCATGCGGGGCTGCGGACGGGCGCTGCCGGTTTCGGACATCGACACGACATCGCCCAGCGTCACGCCTGCCGCTTCGGCATATAGGCGGGCCTTGGCCATGGCATCGGCCACCGCGGCACGGCGGGCGGCATCCATCTGATCGTCGGGATCAGCGATGCCAAAGCTCAGCCCGCCGAAATCATTGGCACCGTCCTGCAGCAGCGCATCCAGCACCCCGCCCAGCTCGGACAGATCGCGCACGCGGACCATCACCTGGTTTGACGCGCGATAGCCGGTGATCCTGGGTGGCTGATCCGACTGGCCGTTGCGGTTCTGCCAGATCGGATCGAGCTGCAGGCTCTGGGTCTGCACATCGCGCGGCGCGATCCCCAGTTCGGTCAGGCGGGCCAGAATGGTGCCCATCGCCTGCGATGTGGCATCCATGGCGCGCGCGGCTTCGGCATCCGTTTCCGTGACCCCCAGCCGGATCGTGGCCATGTCGGGCGCGGCAAAGACCTGCCCCTGCCCGGTGACGGTGATCACCTCATCAGCGGCGGCGGTCGATACGGCGGCGGGGATCATCGCCAGGCCCAGGGCGCAGGCGCTCAGAAATCGGGTCATCGGGGTCATGTGCTCATCCTTGTTTGCCTGCCTATCAGATTGGCGCGGCGGGGCGGTTTCACAAGGTGGGACGATTCGGTTTTCCTTTTCTCAACTGGCGCGATCTTTTAATATGTGTTCAGGTTCGACCCGGTCGCGCCGCCCGGCACATTCGCCCTCCGGCCCGCATTTCTTTTGAGAGTTCGTCATGAGACCGCCCTTTGCGCTGACCCTGACCCCGGACGGCATCCGGCTGCTGCACCGGAGCACGGGCGGCTGGCGACAGGTTGGCGTGGCCGCCCCGGACAGCGCATCGCTGCCCGCCGATCTGGCCGCGCTGCGGGGGATCGCGGAAGAGCTTGAACCGGGCCGGGTGCGCTGCAAGCTGGTGCTGCCGGATGAGCAGGTGCGGTATCTGACGGTTGCGCGCAAACCCGGCGGCGATCCCGAAGATCAGGCGCGCACCGCCCTGGAAGGGGCGACGCCCTATGCGGTGACCGATCTGGCCTTTGACACGCAGGTGACCAAGGACAGCCTGACCATCGCCGCCGTGACCCGCGACACGTTGGACGAAGCCGAAAGCTTTGCGCGCGATCACGGGTTCAATCCGGTGTCATTCGTGGCCATGCCCGCCGATGGGCAGTTCGAAACCGAGCCGTTTTTCGGCCCCTCGCACAGCGTAGCCGCCTGGCTGCCCGATGGCGAAACGGTCGAACCCGACAGCCAGCCCATCCAGATCATCGGCGCGCCGCCGGTGGCCAAGGCCGCCCCACCGGTGGCCGACCCGGCGCCCGCGCCCCCTGCCCCCGAACCGGAACCGGAACCGGTCATGTTCCGCAGCCGCAAGGCCGCCGCCACCCCACCGCCCGAAGCTCAGCCGTCCGAGGCGCGCAAACCCGTGATCCTGCGCGCAACCCCGGACGAGGCCGCGCCAGAGCCTGCCCCGGAAACCGATCCCGTGCCCGAGCCCAAGCCTGAACCGGTTGCGCCACAGCCCCCCCGCGCCACCCGGCCCGCCGCACCAGAAGCCCGGCCCGAACCCCGGATCACCCCGCCGGAAAACGAAGCCCAGCGCATGACCGTGTTCGGCGCGCGCGAAAAGCCCCGGCAGCGTGGTAAGCCGCGCTATCTGGGCCTTGCCCTGACGCTGATCCTGCTGGTTCTGCTGGCCGGGGTGGCCATCTGGGCATCGCTGCTGGGGGATCGCGACCCGCTTTCGGCGCTCTGGCCCGAGGCAGACGAGGCCCCCGTAACAACGCCTGCAACCACGCCCGCAGCCCCCGACATTGCAGCCTTGCCCGCACCTGTGGTCGTCGCGCCCACGCAGACACCCCCACGGGCGTCCGCGCAAGCGGGCCCGGCCGTTGCGGAGATGCCCGACATGCCGCCTGCGCCCGGCACGTTGCCGGTGCTGTCCGATCTGATCTCGCCCGAGCTGGACGCACCGGTGCCCACGCCGGACGCCCTTGGGCTGCCGGACTATGCGGTTCTTGATACCGATCTGGCGCTTGGCTTTGTGGCCGATCCCCCCGCGCCGGGCGCGGTGTTCGATCTTGATGACCGGGGGCAGGTTGTCGCGACCCGCGACGGAGCCCTGACGCCCGACGGGCACCGCGTCTATCTTGGCGCCCCCCCGGCACGCCCGGCCGCTCTGCCCACCCGCACCGAGCCGGTTCCCGAAGACGACATACGGCTGACCCGCCTGGCCACGCTGCGACCGGTCGCGCGCCCCGGCGATCTGGATGAACAGGTGGAACGGGTGGTTCTGGCGGGGCGTACACGCAATGAGCTTGCCTCGCTTCGTCCGCTTGCGCGGCCGTCTTCGCCACAGGACGCGCCCGCCGCCGAAGCCCCGACCCCGACCCCCGAAGCGCTGGCCATGACCGCGTCGCTGCGCCCGATCCGCCGCCCTGCCCGCCTGCCGCAGGCCTCGGACACCCGCAGCGCCGCGGCAATACCCGCGACCAAACCAGCCGCAAAACCCGCACCGACCGAGGTCGCCGCCGTTGCTCCCAAGACCGTGAAACCGAAGATCCCGTCTTCGGCATCGGTCGCGCGGCAGGCCACGATCGAACGGGCGATCAACCTCAACCGGGTGAACCTGATCGGGGTCTATGGGACCAAGGCCAACCGCCGCGCGCTGGTGCGCCTGTCCAGCGGGCGCACCAAGAAGGTCAAGGTCGGGGACCGCGTCGATGGCGGGCGGGTCGTGGCCATCGGTGACAGCGAACTGCGCTACAAGAAAGGGTCGCGCACCCTGTCGCTGAAGATGCCCAAGGGCTAGGATCTATTTCGCCTGCAGCTCGCCGCTTTCGATCTGCTCGCGTTCGATGGATTCGAACAGCGCCTGAAAGTTGCCTTCGCCAAACCCGTCATCGCCCTTGCGCTGGATGAATTCGAAGAAGATCGGGCCAATCACGGTTTTCGAGAAGATCTGCAGCAAAATCCGTGTCTCGCCGCCATCAATCACCCCTTCGCCGTCAATCAGGATCCCATGCCGTTTCATCCGGTCAATCGGTTCGCGATGCCCCCGCACGCGGCTGTGTGACAGGTCGTAGTAGGCGTCATTGGGCCCCGGCATGAAGCACAGCCCACGATCCGCGATGGCGTCGGTGGCGGCATAGATGTCTTCGGCCCCCACCGCGATGTGCTGGATGCCTTCGCCCCGGTATTTGCGCAGATAGGACACGATCTGCCCGGTCTCGCCACGATCTTCGTTGATCGGGATGCGGATCCGCCCGCAGGGTGATGTCAGCGCGCGGCTGTAAAGCCCGGTGAACTTGCCCTGAATGTCGAAAAAGCGGATCTCGCGGAACCCGAAGAGATCGCCATAGAACCGGAACCACCTGTCCATGTTGCCCCGGAACACATTGTGGGTGAGATGGTCGAGGTAATAAAACCCCACCCCGTCGGGCTTGGACGGCGCCAGCCAGTCGAATTCGGCATTGTAGGGCGAGCGGTCATAATACTGGTCGATGAAATAGATCAAAGACCCGCCAATGCCGGTGATCGCGGGCACATCCATGACCTTGCCCGGCCCGTCATAGGGTGTCGCCCCCTTCGCCACCGCATGGGCAAAGGCATGCCGGGCATCCACCACGCGCCAGCCCATGGACGGGGCGCAGGGCCCGTGTTCGGCGGCAAAGCGGGCTGCGAAACTGTCGGGATCAGCATTGAGCACATAGGTCACGTCACCCTGCTGCCACAGCTCGACACCGGGCCGGTCGCGATGGCGCGCCACCCGCGCATAGCCCATGCGTGCAAACAGATCCCGCAGCGCCTGCGGATCGGGATGGGCAAATTCCACGAATTCGAACCCGTCCGTTCCCGCCGGGTTGTCCGGGGTGATCCGGGATCGGGGCGCCTGATGCGGAAATGGTCCCATGGCGGGGTCTCCTGTAAATTGCGTGCACAGATTTTATCCGAACACGGCTGCGCGTGTTGCGCATTACCGTTACAATAGGGCGGTAGAGACGCGGCATCCGCGCACCAGACCCACGAAAGACGGGGATCCAACGCATGACGCTGGACGAAACCGACATCCGCCTTTTGTCGGCGCTTCAGAAAAACGCCCATCTGACGGCGCAGGATCTGGGCGCCCTGTTGAACCTGTCGGCCAGCCAGGCCGGGCGGCGGCGTCAGCGGCTCGAGGCCGAAGGCTATATCCAGGGCTATACCGCGCGGCTGGATCCGGCGCGGCTGGGGCTGCAGGTGCAGGGCTTTATCCAGGTCCAGCTTGGCACCCATGGCAGCGATCCCGCCGCCAGCTTTGCCCGGCTGGTCGAAACCCGGCGCGAAATCACATCCGCCTGGACGATGACCGGCGAGGCAGATTACCTGCTACGCGTCTACTGTGCCGATCTTTCCGCGCTCAACCGCTTGATTCACGAAGTTCTTCTAAGCCACCCTGCAGTGGCCCGCGTGCAGAGCCAGATCGTCATGGATCACCTCAAGCGCGACGCGCCTCTGCCCACCTGACCGCCCTTCCCCCGAAAAGGACCCCGCACTTATGGAAAGCTTCCTCTACCAGGCCACGATCTATCTTGCCGCTGCGGTGATCGCAGTGCCCATCGCCGCGCGGCTTGGGCTGGGATCGGTGCTGGGGTATCTGGCCGCCGGGGTGCTGATCGGGCCGGTTCTGGGGCTGGTGGGCGCCGAAACCGCCGAGCTGCAGCACGTGGCCGAATTCGGCGTGGTGATGATGCTGTTCCTGATCGGGCTCGAGCTTGAGCCGCGCACGCTTTGGGGGATGCGCGAAAAGCTTGTGGGGCTGGGCGGGCTGCAGATCGTGGTGACGACGCTGGCGCTGACGGGGGCGGCCTATCTTCTTGGCACCACGTGGATGCAGGCGCTGGCCATCGGGCTGGCACTGTCGCTGTCGTCCACGGCCATCGTGCTGCAGACGCTGAACGAAAAGGGGCTGATGCAGACCCAGGGCGGGCGATCGGCCTTTTCGGTCTTGCTGACGCAGGACATCGCGGTGATCCCGATCCTGGCTTTGCTGCCGCTTCTGGCCGCACCGACGCTGATCAAGATCAACGCGGACGGATCCATCACCCGCACCCTGCCCGACACCGCCCATGGCGATCACGCAGCACATGGCGCGCACGGGGATCACGGGGCGGGCCTGTCGCTGGTCGACGGGCTGCCGGGCTGGGGGGTGACGCTGGTCACCTTTGCCGCCATCGCCTTTATCGTGCTGGCCGGGATCTATCTGACGCGGCCGATCTTCCGCTTTATCCACGCCGCGCGCCTGCGCGAGATGTATACTGCGCTGGCACTGGCCATCGTGGTGGGCATTTCGCTGCTGATGACGCTTGTCGGCCTGTCCCCGGCGCTTGGGGCCTTTCTGGCCGGGGTGGTTCTGGCGAACTCGGAATTCCGGCACGAACTGGAAAGCGACCTTGAACCCTTCAAGGGGCTGCTGCTGGGGCTCTTTTTCATTACGGTCGGGGCGGGGATCAATTTCAACCTGTTCTTTGACAACCCGCTGGATGTGATCGGGCTGGCGCTGCTGGTCACCGTGATCAAGGGGCTGGTGCTGTTCGGTCTGGGGCTGCTCTTTGGGCTGCGGAGGCGGCGGTTGTGGCTGTTCACGCTCAGCCTGGCGCAGGCGGGGGAATTCGGCTTTGTGCTGGTGGCCTTTTCGCGCCAGCAAGAGGTGCTGACCAATGCGCTTGCCGATCAGCTTTTGCTGATCATCGCGCTGTCGATGATGATCACACCGCTGCTGTTCATCGCCTATGACCTGCTGTCGAAATGGCTGGGCGAACCGGGCGGCGCGGCCGCGGCCGAACCTGACGAGATCGACACAAGCGGGCCGGTGATCATTGCGGGCATCGGGCGCTTTGGGCAGATCGTCAACCGGCTGGTGCAGGCATCGGGCTTTGCCACGGTGGTGCTGGATCACGACATGGAAACCATCCAGTTGATGCGGCGCTTTGGCTTTCGCGGGTTCTTGGGCGACCCCACCCGCCCCGAGATCCTCAAGGCCGCCGGGCTCGATAAGGCCAGCGTGCTGGTGGCGGCGATGGATGAACCGGCCAAGGTCACCAAACTGGTGGCCATCGCGCGCCGTCAGCGGCCCGATCTGCATATCATCGCGCGGGCGCATGACAGGCACCACGTCTACGAGCTCTATCAGGCGGGTGCCAATGACATCGTGCGCGAGATGTTCGACAGCTCGCTGCGCGCCGGGCGCTATGTGCTGGAAAATATCGGGCTGACCGAATTCGAAGCGGCCGAGGCCGAAAAGACATTCTATGCCCATGACCGGATGACTGTACGCGAACTGGCCGAGGTCTGGGATCCCAACACCCCGGCCAGCCAGAACCCGGCCTATATCAACCGCGCCAAGGAACTGCACAAGGATCTTGAAACCGCGCTGATGACCCTCACGGACGAGCTCAACAAAGAGCGCGCCTGATCAGGCGTCGCTGACGCCTGCTTCGGCAAAGGTGGCCATGCCGCTCAGGCAGGCGGTGGCGGCGCGCAGGATCTGGATCGCCAGCGCCCCGCCCGACCCTTCGCCCAGGCGCAGGCCCAGCGACAGCATCGGCGCCTTGCCCAGATGATCCAGCAGCGCCGCATGGGCGCCTTCGGCGCTTTGATGCCCGGCCACGGTGTGATCCAGCGCGCCGGGAACGGTCTGGTCCAGACAGGCCGCCGCCGCGCAGCAGATGAACCCGTCCAGGATCACCGGAATGCGGTACATCCGCGCCGCCGCGATCGCCCCGGCCATCGCGGCCAGTTCGCGCCCGCCCAGACGCCGCAGCAGGTCAAGCCCGTCGCCCTGACCGGCATGCAGCGCCAGCCCTTCGGCCACGACCTGCGTCTTGATCGCAAGACCCGCATCATCGACACCGGTGCCGCGCCCGGTCCAATCCCCGGCCTCGCCCCCGAAAAGGGCCGCCCCCAAAGCCGCCGCAGGGGTGGTGTTGCCAATGCCCATTTCGCCCACCACCAGCAGATCCGCCGCCGGATCCACCGCAGCCCAGCCGGTCTGCAGGGCAGCGGTGCAATCGGCTTCGGTCATGGCCGGGCCTTGGGTGAAATCATCCGTCGGGCGATCGAGATCCAGCGCATGCACATCCATGCGCGCCCCGGCCACGCGGGCCAGCTGGTTGATCGCGGCCCCGCCGGCCTGAAAGTTCATCACCATCTGCGCCGTCACCTCGGGCGGAAAGGCCGACACGCCGCGCGCGGCCACCCCGTGATTGCCCGCAAACACGATGACCTGCGGCGCCAGGATCTCGGGGCGGTCGGTGTCACGCCAGCCCGCATACCAGATCGCCAGATCCTCGAGCCGCCCAAGCGCGCCCGGCGGCTTGGTCAGCTGACCATTGCGCGCCTCGGCCGCCGCGCGGGCCGCACTGTGCGGGCCGGGGGCATCGGCAAGATGGGAACGCAGGGCATCTAGATCGGTCAGGGTGGGGAGCATGGAAGCCTCGTTGCATCACTGTTGCCGACCGTGTTTAACGCATGCCAGCCTCTGGGCAAGATCGCGAAGGTCACGATGATGCGCAAAAACGACGGTTGGCACTGGGATCTGCCCGTTGCCCTGGTTCTGCTGAGCCGCCTGCCCCTGCCCCGCCTGCCCGATGGCGCCTTTGCCGCACAGGCGCGCGCGGCCTGGGCCTTTCCGCTGGCGGGCGCGCTGGTTGCCACACTGGCCGCAGGGCTGGGATGGGTGGCGCTGGCGCTCGGTCTGCCGGTGACGGTTTGCGCGGGGCTGGTGATCGCGGCCCAGATCGTGATGACGGGGGCCATGCACGAAGACGGGCTGGCCGACACGGCAGACGGGCTCTGGGGTGGGTGGAGCCGCGACCGGCGGCTTGAGATCATGAAAGACAGCCATATCGGCAGCTATGGCGTGCTGGCCCTGGTCCTGGGCGTGGGGCTGCGCTGGACCGCGCTTGCCGCGCTGCTGGCGCAGGGCGCTGCGGGCCTGCCGCTGGTGATCGCGGTCGGGGCGCTGTCACGCGTGCCGCTGCCGATCCTGATGACGGCCCTGCCGCAGGCGCGGCCGGGTGGGCTGGCGGCATCGGTGGGCACGCCGGGCGCTGCCCCCTGCGCGCTGGCACTGCTGATCGGGCTGGGCATCGGGGTGATGCTGGCGGGCGGGGCCGTGATCGGCCCGGTTCTGGCCGCCAGCGTTGCGGTGCTGGCGCTGGCCTGGGTGGCCCGCGTCAAGATCGGCGGGCAGACGGGCGACATTCTGGGCGCGTCCCAGCAACTGGCCGAACTGGCGATGCTCTGCACCTTTGCCGCGCAGATCGCCTGAAGACCATTCATCACGGGCCACAAAAAACCGCGCCCCCGGCGGGGACGCGGCTGCAATCGTCACAGCGCCGGATCAGGCCGCCGCGCGCGATGTCAGGACGTCGCCCACCTTTTTGGCGGCCGCGATTTCGTCGCCACCGCTCACGGCGGCCACTTCGCGGGTCAGGCGTTCCAGAGCGGCTTCGTAAAGCTGACGCTCCGAATAGCTCTGTTCGCGCTGATCATCATTGCGGTGCAGGTCGCGCACGACCTCGGCAATGGAAATCAGATCGCCCGAATTGATCTTCTGTTCGTATTCCTGAGCACGACGCGACCACATCGCGCGTTTGACCTTGGCCTTGCCCTTGAGCGTGGTCATCGCCTTGGTGATGACATCGGGCGGGCTGAGCGAGCGCAGCCCGCTTTCGGTGGCCTTGTTAGTCGGCACACGCAGGGTCATCTTGTCCTTTTCAAACGAAATCACGAAAAGCTCGAGCGAGATCCCGGCCACTTCCTGCTCTTCGATGGACACGATCTGTCCAACGCCATGAGCGGGGTAAACGACATAATCGTCCGGGCGGAATTCTAGCTTCTTGGTTTTCGACATACGTGTCTTCCTCGTTTGCGGGTCAGAAGATTGGGGGCAAAAACAAGACCGGCGGGGCAATTTATTTGCCTCGTCAGTCGGGTTTTGCGCGCAGAATCTATGCCCCATCTTGCCTACGCAATGTCAGGGGAGCCCCGGATATTTGATCAATGCTTCGGACACCATATCACAAATTTCACCCTTTCGAAAGCACAGCCCCCCGAAAGGATGTATTTGTGGTTTCCAATCAGTGACCTAGCCCATGTCGCGGGGGATCAGACCCCACCCAAGAGCTGCGAATCACTCAGCCACCTTCGCCGGGATTGGGCGAAAAATATTTCTCGAGCTTGCCGGTCTCGCCGTCACGCTCGGACGCTTCGGGCAGCGGATCTTTCTTGGTGATGATCACAGGCCAAAGTTCGGCGTATTTGCGGTTGAACTCGACCCATTCTTCCATGTCCGGCTCGGTATCGGGGCGGATCGCATCGGCCGGGCATTCGGGTTCGCACACGCCGCAATCGATGCATTCGTCAGGATGGATCACCAGCGTGTTCTCGCCCTCGTAGAAACAATCCACGGGGCAGACCTCGACACAATCGGTGTATTTGCAGGCGATACAATTGTCGGTGACGATATAGGTCATGGATGGCTTTCTGCTATGAGCACTGGCGGCACGCACAATGGCGCTCTGTCGGCCTAGCTAAATCACCGCCGCCCGTCATTCAAGCGTCCCGCGGCGAGAAAGATCAAGGACGCGGCGATCCCGTCCGGACGGGCGACCTTTTCCCTCATAGCCCGGATTTTGCGGGGCAGTGTCGTCAGAAACCGGGGTCAGATCGGAATAAAGCGCCTGCGCCTCGGGCGCGGGGCCGCGTCGTTCGCCGATCGCTTCGACCCGGATCACCCGCACGCGGCGGGCCTGTGCAAAGGTCAGAACATCGCCCGGCCCCACGGCTGTGGCGGGTTTGACCACGCGGTCGCCGTTGACCCGAACGTGACCCGCGCCCACCTCTTTCGATGCCAGGCTGCGGGTCTTGAAAAAGCGCGCGTGCCAGAGCCATTTGTCCAGACGGATGCGGGCCCTGGCAGGTTCGGCGCTCATGCGGTCACTTGTCGTCGCGCAGCCCCATCAGAGCGGCTGCGAACGGGTTGTCAGGATCAATTTCCTTTTCCTTGCGCGGCGGGCGCGCAGCATAGGTCTGGGCACCGTCGCGCTTGCCACCGGGCTTCTTGCCCTGAGGCTTGCCACGCGGCTTGCCCTTGCGCGGACCATCGCCGTCGCGCGCGCCACCCTGACGGCGGCCTTTGCCACGCGCTTCGGTGCGCTCGCCATCCTGGCCACCGCGCCGGTTGCGCTGCTGGCCACCCGAACGATTGCGCCCCCAGGTGAAGGTATAGAAGACCTCGACCTCGGGCTGGCCGGTTTCGGCGTCGATCACCGGTTCCAGCACCGGAGCTTCGGATGCCTCGGGTGCGGCGTCTGCAGGGGTCTCTGCCGGAGCCTCTGCGGGGGTTTCAGCAGGCGTTTCTGCCTCGGCCTCTGCCACGGGTTGTTCCGCCGTCTCGGGTGCGGCGGCATCTTCGGCGGACGGCTCAGCTGCGGCCACATCGCCCGAATCTCCCTCGGGCGTGGCGTCGGCCACGGGTTCTTCCGGTGTTTCGACCGGAGCATCGGCTGCAACTTCGGCCGGTGCTTCGATCGCTGCTTCTGCCGGTGCTTCTGCGGGTTTGACCACCGCTTTCATCTTGGCCCGCTCGCCCTTTTCGGCGCGATAGCCCAAGCCCTGCATCAGCTCGGCGAACTGTTCCAACGTCATGCCGGTGATCGACAGCATGTCGGCCTTGGCTTCAAAGCCGCCACGGCTGTCTTCGGCCCGCAGCATATCCGCCAGCCGTTCCAGCATGTCGATGCGAATCGCCCGCTCGCCCGCGCCGCGATAGCCCGACATCGCGTCATAGCCATCCGGGGCAGACACCGGATTCGGCACCGTCACCAGACCCGGAGGCGGCGCTTCGGGGAATTCATCCAGCCCGCGCGCCAGCGACCACAGCACCAGCCGCAGACGCGTCGGTGCGGGTTTCAGCAGAACCGGCACGAAAATGGTGAACTGGCCAAAGCGGATGCCATGCTTGCGCAGCGCGCCGCGTGCATCCTGATCAAGATCCTTGACCTCTTGTGCGACGGCGGCACGCGGCAGGATGCCAAAGCCTTCGACCATGCGAAAGGCAAAGCCCCGCGCCAGCCCGGTCAGCGTTTCATCCTTCTGCATCGCCAGCAGCGGTTCGAACAGGCTGGCCACTTTGCGGTCGATGAAATGTTGCAGGCGGCGCTGGACCTTCTGCGCCACATCGGGCCCTGCGGTGTCATCCACAAAGACCTCGACCTGCGGTTTCAGCGGATCGGCGCCGGGGGTCAGTTTGCCCACCGCGTGTTCGCCCCACATCAACCCACCCTGTTCGGTAAAGTCGATTTCGGTATCCGGTGCGTTGTAGAACCGGTCCGCCATCAGATGGAACTGCGGCGCCAGCGCCTGCAGAGACGCCGATTTGAGCGCCTTTGCCTCGGCGCCTGCGGCGGTTTTGTCCTGGATGAACCGGAATCCTTCGAGCCGCCCGACGAATTCGCCTTCGACGGTCACTTCACCCTTGTCGTTTACCTCGGCCAACAGGGCCTCCTTCTGCTTGAGCCGGCGCAAGAGCACAGATGTGCGCCGGTCCACAAATCTCTGGGTTAACGCCCGGTGCAGGGCGTCAGACACCCTGTCTTCTACAGCGCGGGTCTCGCCGCGCCAATGGGTTTCGTCACCAAGCCACCCCTTACGTTGTGCGACATACGTCCACGTGCGGATATAGGCCAGCCGTTTGGACAGCGTGTCAATGTCGCCATCGGTGCGGTCGATGCGCCGGATCTGGCGCGCCATCCAGTCGTCGGGCACGCTGCCGCGCTCATGCAGGTGGTTGAAGATCACCTCGAGCAGGCTGGCATGTTCGGCATGGCTGATGCCCCGGAAATCGGGGATCCGGCACACATCCCACAGCAGCCGCACCGACGCGCCATCGCTGGCGCGCGCCCGGATTTCGGCCAGTTGCGACAGCGATTTCAGCGCCATCAGGTCATCGGCCTCGCGCGATTTGATCAGCACATCGCCACTGGGGGGCACCTCAAGCGCGGCGATCAGCGCCTCGATGCTGCCAAAGCGCAGATCGGCATTGCGCCAGTTGAGCTTTTTGAGAGGCGCAAAGCGGTGATCCATGATCGCCTGCGCCACGCCATCCTCCAGCGGGGGCGCCTCGCCGGTGACGCCAAAGGTGCCGTTGGACATGCCCCGCCCGGCGCGCCCGGCGATCTGGGCCAGTTCGTTGGGGGCCAGCGGGCGCATGCGACGCCCGTCAAATTTGCTCAGCGACGAAAAGGCCACATGGTTGATGTCCAGGTTCAGCCCCATGCCGATGGCATCGGTGGCCACGAGGTAGTCAACCTCGCCTTCCTGATACAGCGCCACCTGCGCGTTGCGCGTGCGGGGGCTGAGCGCGCCCATCACCACCGCAGCGCCACCTTTCTGGCGTTTGAGCACCTCGGCGATGGCATAGACGTTTTCCACCGAAAACCCGACAATGGCGCTGCGCGCGGGCATCCGGGTGATCTTTTTCTGGCCCATATAGACCAGCTGGGACATGCGTTCGCGGCGCAGGAACGTGGCTTCGGGCACCAGCTGCGCGATCGGGCCGCGCATGGTGTCGGACCCCAGAAACAGCGTTTCGTGCAGCCCGCGCATCCGCAGCAGCCGGTCGGTAAAGACATGGCCCCGTTCAGGATCGGCACATAGCTGGATTTCGTCGATGGCGACAAAATCGGCGCCCATGCCTTCGGGCATCGCTTCGACGGTGCAGACCCAGTATTGCGCGCGCGGCGGCACGATGCGTTCTTCGCCGGTGACCAGCGCCACCACCGATGGCCCGCGCGCCGCCACGATGCGATCATAGACCTCGCGCGCCAAAAGGCGCAGCGGCAGGCCGATGATGCCCGTGCGATGGCCCAGCATGCGTTCGATTGCGTAATGGGTCTTGCCCGTGTTGGTGGGGCCCAGAACGGCCTGCACCCGCGATGACGCTGTCACCTTGCTGCCCCCTGCCCGGTTGCCCGCGGCCCTTGAAGATCAGAGCGCCTTGCCCTCGATATCCGGCCGCAGCCGGTCTGCCGCCTTGGTTACTTCGTCGTGATGGGGATGTATAGCCAGAACGCGCGAATAGGCCTCATAGGCCAGTTCGGGTTCGCCAAAGGTTTCCAGGATCGTGCCCAGACCGTAGATCGCCAGATAATGGTTGGGGTTCAGCGCCAGCGTGCGTTCCAGATCCGCCAGCGCGGGCCCGTAAAGCCCTGCTTCGAAATAGGCGGCGGCACGGGCGTGGTAGCCTTCGGCAAACGCGGGGGCGTGATCGGTCAGCGCGGTCAGATGCTCGATCGCCTGGGCCACGTCTCCGGCCGCCATCGCATCGCGCCCGCGCCGCAGCAGCAGGTCCATCGCGGGTGATCCGCTGGCGTCCCAAAGCGCCCGCAACTGCCGGTCCAGCCGCGCCGCATCCGCCGGATCCGCCTGCGACAGCTGTTCCAGCAGCATCGATTCGTCCGTCGGGTCCGCGCTTTGCGCGGGTAAAGGTATGGAAAACATGACTGTGACGAAGATTGCCGCCACGGTACCTTTGAGAACGGGGTTCCATTTGCTCATAACAGCACTCACTGTAACGCCACGCGTCGTGAAATCCAGACACGAGCGCGTCAGATTGAATAAGGGATGGAAAAAGACATGAGCGACGTTATCTCGAAAGCGGTTGAGGAACTGAACGCCAAGCTCGAAGGCGCCAGCTTTGGTGGGTCGGCCAAGTTCGACATCACCGGCGAAGGCTGCATCGTCATGGACGGCAGCGGCGCCCGCGCGTCGGACGAAGACGCAGACGTGACCCTGACCGCCGATGTTGAGACCTTTCAGGCCATCCTGAGCGGCGACATGAACCCCACGGCGGCCTTCATGGGCGGCAAGCTGGCGGTTGATGGCGACATGGGCCTGGCAATGCAACTGTCGTCGGTTCTTGGCTGATGCAGCTTGACGCGGCCCCGCTCTACGCCGAGCCCGCGCCCGGCGCACCTGCCGGGGCCGCCTACTGGCTCCAGACCGAAGATGGATTGCGCATCCGCATCGGCGTCTGGCAGCCGGAACAGGCCCAAGGGACGGTTCTGCTGTTCCCTGGGCGCACCGAATATGTCGAAAAATACAATGACGCCGCCGCCGAACTGGCGCGCCGTGGCTTTGCCACCGTGTCCATCGACTGGCGCGGTCAGGGTCTGGCCGACCGGATGCTGGATGACCGGCGCGTCGGGCATATCGTGGATTTCGTCGACTATCAGGCCGATGTGGCCGCCGTCGTGCAGGCGGTGGACACGCTCGGCCTGCCGCGCCCGTTCCACCTGATCGGCCATTCCATGGGCGGGGCCATCGGGCTGCGCGCGGTCATGGATGGCAATGTGGATGTGGTCAGCAGCGTCTTTACCGGCCCGATGTGGGGCATTTCGCTGATGCCCCCGGTGCGTCTGGCCGCCTGGGTGCTGCCCAAGGCCGCCCGCCTGATCGGCCAGGAACACCGGCTGACGCCGGGCACGCGGCCGGAAAACTACGTGGAATTCGGCGACTTTGACGACAACACGCTGACCAGCGACCGCGCCATGTTCGACCTCATGCGGGTTCAGCTGGAACGCCAGCCTGACCTGTCGCTGGGCGGGCCCAGCCTGCACTGGCTGCGCGAGGCGTTGGATGAAACCGACACGCTGTCGCAACGGCCATCGCCGGATCTGCCCTGCATCTGCTTTGTGGGCGACAATGAACGCATCGTCGACATCCCCCGCGCCCGCGACCGCATGCGCCGCTGGCCCGGAGGCGAGCTCGAGATGTTGCCGGGCTGCGAACACGAGGTCATGATGGAAACACCGCAGACCCGCCAGCATGTCTATGACCGCATGGCCGATCTGTTCCGCAGCGCCAGCTGAGATTTGCAGCGCGGCGCGCGGGCGCTATCCTTGCCCCCATGACGCGCGACCCGGTCCTGAGCTTTACTGATCGTGGCATCTATTGCCCGGCAGGGGATTTCCATATCGACCCCTGGCGCCCGGTGGACCGGGCGCTGATCACCCATGGCCATGCCGACCATGCCCGCCCCGGTCACGCGCGCTATCTGTGCACCGATGCCGCCGCCCCGGTGCTGCGCCACCGGCTGGGCGACATCCCCCTTGAGACCGTGGCCTATGGCGCGCCGCTGCAGATCGGCGGGGCGCGCGTGTCGTTTCACCCCGCCGGCCACGTGCCCGGATCGGCCCAGATCCGGGTCGAGGTCGACGGCGAAATCTGGGTCGCTTCGGGCGATTACAAGACCGTGGAGGACGGGCTTTGCGAGCCCTTCGACCCCGTGCCCTGCCACAGTTTCATCACCGAAAGCACCTTTGGCCTGCCGATCTTTCGCTGGCGCCCGCAGGCGCAGATCGCGGCTGAGATCAACCAGTGGTGGGCCGCGTGCCAGCGCGATGGGATCACCCCGATGCTGGGGGCCTATTCGCTGGGCAAGGCGCAGCGCATCCTGCATATGCTGGATCCATCCATCGGCCCGATCCTGACCCATGGCGCGGCCGAAGCGACCACCCAGGTGCTGCGCGATCAGGGCTATGCGCTGCCGGCCACCTGCCCCGTCACCCCCGACACCGATCCGCGCGCCCATCCCGGCGCGCTGGTGCTGGCGCCGCCCGCCGCGCTTGGCAGTGCCTGGGCCAAGCGGTTCGGGCAGGTGTCGACCGGGTTTGCAAGCGGCTGGATGCAATTGCGCGGGGTGCGGCGACGCCGGGCGTCGGACCGTGGCTTTGTGATCTCTGACCATGCCGACTGGCCCGGCCTGATTTCGGCCATCCGCGCCACCGGGGCCGAACAGATCCATGTCACCCACGGCTATACAGATGTCTTTGCCCGCTGGCTGAGCGACGCAGGCTGGTCGGCGCAGGTGGTCCCCACCCAGTTTACCGGCGACGAAGCGGAACCGGCATGAAAGACTTCGCCCGCCTGTTTACCGCCATCGACCAGAGCACACGCACCAGCGTCAAGACCGCCGCGCTGGCCGACTATCTTGCCCGCGCCGATGACAGCGACCGGCTCTGGACCATCGCGCTGTTTTCCGGCCGCCGGCCCAAGCGCACGGTGACCACCACGCGGCTGCGCGAATGGGCGGCCGAACGGGCGGGGCTGCCGCAGTGGCTGTTCGAAGAATGCTATCCGGTGGTCGGAGATCTGGCCGAAACCATCGCCCTGATCCTGCCGCCCCCCGCCCGCGACAGCGATTGCGGGCTGACCCACTGGATCACCTATCTGCGCGCCCTGTCGGACCAGCCCGAACCTGCGCGCAAAGACGCCATCCTGGCGGCCTGGGACCAGCTTGATACAACCCAGCGGTTCCTGTTCAACAAGCTGCTGACCGGCGGCTTTCGCATCGGCGTCAGCCAGAAACTGATGACCCGCGCCCTGGCGCGCGCCAGCGGCCAGGACGAAGCCGACCTGGCCCATCGCCTGATGGGCGACTGGAGCCCCGACACCACCAGCTTTCACGATCTGGTCGAAGCCGAAAACCCCGCCGCCGACGCCTCGCGCCCCTATCCGTTCTACCTGGCCCACGGGCTGGATGGGGATCCGGACACGCTGGGGGATCCGGCCGACTGGATCGCGGAATGGAAATGGGACGGCATCCGGGGTCAGCTGATCCTGCGCGACCACCAGCATTTTGTCTGGTCGCGCGGAGAAGAGCTGATGACGCCCCGCTTTCCCGAACTCGCCCGCGCCTGCGATGTGCTGCCACAGGGCACCGTGATCGACGGCGAAATCCTGGCCTGGCGCGACGGGCCGCTGCCCTTTGGCGCACTGCAAAAGCGCATCACCCGCAAAACCGTACCCAAATCGCTGCTGCGCGACGCGCCGGTCATCCTGCAGGCCTATGACCTGCTTGAAGAGGGCGGTGAGGATCTGCGCACCCACCCCCTGCACGAGCGGCGCGCGCGGCTGACGGCGATGCTGTCGGCGCTGCCCGATTTTGCGCCGCTGCGCCTGTCGCCCGCGCTGCGCTTTGACAGCTGGACCGATCTGGCGCGCCTGCGTGACGGGGCACGCGACGCCCGCGCCGAAGGGCTGATGATCAAGCGCGCCGCATCCCCCTATCTGGCCGGGCGCAAGCGCGGCGACTGGTGGAAATGGAAGCTTGATCCGCTGACCATCGACGCGGTGATGATCTATGCGCAGGCCGGGCACGGGCGGCGCGCAACGCTGTTTTCCGACTTCACCTTTGCGGTGCGCGACGGCGACGATCTGGTGCCCTTTGCCAAGGCCTATTCGGGGCTGACGGATGCGGAATTCAGCGAACTGACCGCCTGGGTGCGTCAGAACACCCAGCAGCGCTTTGGCCCGGTGCGGCAGGTCACGCCGCATCACGTGTTCGAGATCGCCTTTGAAGGCATCCAGCCCAGCCCGCGCCACAAATCCGGCGTCGCGCTGCGCTTTCCGCGCATGCGCCGCTGGCGCCGTGACAAGCCTGTGGCCGAGGCCAACACGCTGGATGACCTGCGCGCGATGCTGGCCCAGTATGGCGTCTGACCGCGCCCTCTGAGGCGCTCGCGCAGGGCCGCGCAGGGCAGCGGGGCGGCTGCCACCTGCCACTGGACAGTTGCGGCCGCCTGTGACCTCATGCCCGCAAAGCCGACCTGCTCCAATCCGTCAAAGGACCACGACGATGACCACCGATGCGCTGTCCACTGCCGTGCCGCCCAAAAAGACCGCCACGATCCATGGCAAGACCATGGCCTATGTCGAAACCGGCGAAGGCGACCCGATCGTGTTTCTGCATGGCAACCCGACCTCGTCCTATCTGTGGCGCAATGTGATGCCGCATCTTGAGGGGCGCGGGCGACTGATCGCACCCGACCTGATCGGCATGGGGGATTCCGACAAGCTCGATGCCCCCGGCCCCGACAGCTACAGCTTTGCCGAACACCGCAGCTATCTGTTTGCCCTGCTGGACACGCTTGGTGTCACGCAGAATGTCACGCTGGTGCTGCATGACTGGGGATCGGCGCTTGGGTTCCACTGGGCCCAGACCCATCCCGATGCGGTCAAGGCCATCGCCTTCATGGAGGCCATCGTCGCCCCCGTGCCCAGCTGGGATGCGTTCCCCGACGGCGCGCGCGAGATCTTTCAGGCCTTCCGATCCCCCGCCGGAGAAGACATCATCCTCAAAAGCAACGCCTTTGTCGAAGGCACCCTTCCCCATTCCATCCTGCGCGACCTCAGCCCCGAAGAAATGGACGAATACCGCCGCCCCTTCCGCACCCCCGGCGAAGACCGGCGCCCGACGCTCAGCTGGCCGCGCCAGATCCCCATCGCGGGCGAACCGCCCGAGATGGTCGAGATCGTGCAGGCCTATGGCGCCTTCATGGCGGCGTCGGATCTGCCCAAGCTTTACGTCAACGCCGAACCCGGAGCGCTGCTGGCCAAAGGGCCCGCGCGCGACTTTGTGCGCAGCTGGCCCAACCTGACCGAAGTCACCGTCCCCGGCATCCACTATATCCAGGAAGACAGCCCCCACGACATCGGCCGGGCCATCGCAGACTGGCTGCCTGCCTGACAGCGCCCGCTTGTGGTCAGGCGGGCGCGGGCCTAGATGTGTAGGACGCTCAGCAGATACGAGGCCCCTATGCTCCAGCTCCCCTTCCCGCTCCGCGATGCCAATGCGTCTTCTGGCCCCGGCGGTCTTGGCGATCTGCCCGAATGGGATCTGAGCGATCTCTACCCCGGCCCTGACGCGGTCGAGCTCAAGCGTGATCTGGACTGGCTGGAACAGGCCTGTGTCAGCTTTGCCGAAGATTACGAAGGCAAGCTGACCGAACTGGACGCAGCCGGGCTTTTGACCTGCGTCCAGCGCAACGAACGTATCAACGCGGTGGCCGGGCGCATCATGTCCTATGCCGGGCTACGCTACTATCAGCTGACCACCGATGCCGACCGGGCAAAGTTCCTGTCCGACCATCAGGAAAAGATCACCAATTTCACCACGCCGCTGGTGTTCTTCACGCTCGAGATCAACCGGCTTGACGATGATCACCTGTCGCGCCTTCTGGGCGAAAACGCCGATCTGGCGCGCTATGCCCCGGTGTTCGAGCGGATCCGCGCGATGAAGCCCTATCAGCTCAGCGATGAGCTCGAAAAGTTCATGCATGATCTGGGTGCGGTGGGCGATGCTTGGGAAAAGCTCTTTGATGAAACCATCGCGGGGCTGGAATTCGATGTCGACGGCGAAACCCGCAACATCGAAGGCACGCTGAACCTGCTCACCGAACAGGACCGCCCCCTGCGCGAGGCCGCCGCCCGCGAACTGGCCGATGTGTTCGGTGCCAACGTCAAGACCTTTGCGCGCGTACACAACACGCTGGCCAAGGAAAAGGAAATCGTCGACCGCTGGCGCGGCATGCCCACCCCGCAAACCGGCCGCCACCTGTCGAACCATGTGGAACCCGAAGTGGTCGACGCCCTGCGCAGCGCCGTGACGGCCGCCTATCCGCGCCTGAGCCACCGCTACTACGAGCTCAAGCGCAAATGGCTGGGGCTGGACCGGATGCAGGTCTGGGACCGCAACGCACCGCTGCCCATGGAAGACACCCGCATTGTCGGCTGGGACGAAGCCGAGCGCGTGGTGATGGATGCCTATGCCGCCTTTGACCCGCGCATGGCCGAGATCGCACAGCCGTTCTTTTCCAAGGGCTGGATTGATGCGGGCGTGAAGCCGGGCAAAGCCCCCGGCGCCTTTGCCCACCCCACCGTGACCGACGTGCACCCCTATGTGATGCTCAACTATCTGGGCAAACCCCGCGACGTGATGACCCTGGCGCATGAGCTGGGCCATGGCGTGCATCAGGTGCTGGCCGCCGGTCAGGGTGAAATGTTGTCATCGACCCCGCTGACCCTGGCCGAAACCGCCAGCGTGTTCGGCGAAATGCTGACCTTCCGCTCGATGCTTGAGCGCGCCGAAACCCCGCAGCAGCGCAAGGTGCTGCTGGCGGGCAAGGTCGAAGACATGATCAACACCGTGGTGCGTCAGATCGCGTTCTATGATTTCGAATGCAAACTGCATGATGCCCGCCGCAACGGAGAGCTGACCCCGGACGACATCAACGCCCTGTGGATGAGCGTGCAGGGCGAAAGCCTCGGGCCGGCGTTCGACTTCATGGACGGGTATGAAACCTTCTGGGCCTATATCCCGCATTTCGTGCATTCGCCCTTCTATGTCTATGCCTATGCCTTTGGCGACGGGCTCGTGAATGCGCTCTATTCGGTCTATGCCGACGGCGCCGAAGGGTTCGAAGACAAATATTTCGATATGCTGCGCGCGGGTGGCTCCAAGCACCACAAGGATCTGCTGGCCCCCTTCGGCCTTGATGCGTCAGACCCCACATTCTGGGACAAGGGCCTCTCGATGATCAGCGCCATGATCGACGAGCTCGAAGCGATGGAGGGCTGATCGCCCTCCGGTCCGGCTCAGCCCAGCACGCGCGCGCGATCGAACACCGCATCCATCATCGCCTGTGTCCCGCGGGAAAATTCCAGCGGGCAGGCAAATGGGTCACCCGTGCGCGCCGACCGGCCAAAGGCTTCGACCTGGCGGATATAGTGGTCATCGCCCGGAAACCGGATTTCGCTGCGGCTCAGCCCGTCGCCTTCGATCTCGACAACGGCCTCGCCAAAAACGCGGGCGTTGAAGGGCGTGCGCAGCCGGATCACGCCCCTGTCGCCGTGAAACACCATCTCTTGTGCAGGGTGGGCGCGGATCGACACATAGGCGGCATAGGTGAAATCGGCAAAGACCGCTTCGATCTGCGCAAAGACATCAATGCCCGCGTCCCAGCGGATGGCGCCGCCCACCTCCAACGGTTCGGCCCCGGTGGCAAAGCGCGTCGCGCCCATCACATAGACGCCGATGTCACGCAGCGCCCCACCACCGGTTTCGGCCCGGTTGCGGATGTTGCCCACATCCGCACGGTTGTCGAAAGCAAAGCGCCCGGTCACATTTACCAGCCGCCCGATCCGCCCCGCCGCAAGGGCGTCGCGCACATAGGTCCATTGCGGGTGATGCACGATCATGAAGGCCTCGGCGGCCAACAGCCCGCTGGCATCGCGCGCGGCAATCAGCCGGTCGAATTCGGCCGCCTGCATCGCCATGGGCTTTTCGCAGAGCACATGCTTGCCCGCCGCAAGCGCCTTGAGCGTCCAGTCCACATGCATGTGGTTGGGCAGCGGAACATAGACCGCATCAACACCCCGATCCCCCAGCAGCGCATCATAGCTGTCATGCACCGTCAGCCCCGGACAGAAGGCCGTGAACGGGGCCGCCTTGGCCGGGTCCGACGTGGCCAACGCCACCAGCTCGGCCCCTTCAGCGGCATGAATGGCCCGCGCCATGTACTCATGGGCGAATTTCGACGCGCCCAGAACTCCCCATCTCAGCATGCCCGCCCCTCCCCTGACTTCGGCCTGCACATAGTTTAGGTCACTCAACGCGATCTGGCGAGCCTGCTGCGCCGAAAGGCGGGGGGACGGGGGTGGGTGGGCGGGACGGCCCCCCGCCTTTCGGCGCACCGCCACCAGCTGACGCGGTGTCAACCTTGGCGCGCCCACCTCGCGCCGCTTACCCTTGGGCACGGACAGCACGGGGGGACAGGTCTATGCGCACATTCGGAAAATGGCTGGGTCGGCTGATCCTTCTTGCCCTGGTGGCCGGGGCGGTCGTCTTTTTCGGCATCCTGCCACCCCGTGTGGAACGCGGCATGAACCTGATCCACGGCGATGGCCGCCATCCGGTTTCAGACGCCGCCCAGGCCCTGCATGACGATCTTCTGATTGGCGACTGGCATGCCGACAGCCTGCTGTGGGCGCGTGACCTCAACACGCGCGCCGATCGCGGCCATGTGGACATCCCCCGCCTGCAAGAGGGCAATGTCGCCCTGCAGTTCTTTACCGCCGTCACCAAAAGCCCCGCGGGCCAGAACTATACCGAAAATTCAGCCGACAGTTTCGACAACATCACCCCGCTGGTCATCAGCCAGATGTGGCCCCCGCGCACCTGGCAAAGCCTGCTGGAACGCGCGCTCTATCAGGCCGAAAAGCTGCACGAATTCCAGGCCGACGCCCCCGACGATCTGCGCATCATCCGCACCCGCTCGGATCTCGACGCGGTGCTCGACGCCCGCGCCAACGGATCGCAGATCGTGGGTGGCCTGCTGGGTATCGAAGGCGCGCACCCTCTCGAACTCAAGCTCGAAAACCTCGACGCGCTCGAAGCGGCCGGGCACCGGATGATCGGGCTGCACCATTTCTTCGACAACGGTCTGGGCGGGTCGCTGCACGGGCTGAGCAATGCCGGGCTCACCGATTTCGGGCGCGACGTGGTGGCCGAAGTGGCCCGCCGCAATCTGATCCTGGATCTGGCGCATTCCAGCCCGCAGGTCGCCTGGGAGGTGCTCGAGATGACGGATATGCCCATCGTCGTCAGCCATACCGGGCTGCACAGCTTTTGCCCGGTCAAGCGCAACTTTCCCGACGACCTGATGAAGGCGATTGCCGAAACCGGAGGCGTCATCGCCATCGGATACTGGGATGACGTGGCCTGCGGTGATTTTGCCCCGGCCGGCATCGCCCGCATGATCGCCGCCGCCATTGATGTGCTGGGCGAAGATCACGTGGCCCTGGGGTCAGACTATGACGGTTCGGTCAAAACCACGTTTGACACCTCGCAGCTGGCCGCGCTGACCCATGCGCTGATGCACGAAGGGCTGAGCGAAGATCAGATCCGCAAGGTCATGGGCGGCAACATGGTCCGCGTCCTGCGCGCGCGCCTGCCCGCCTGAAGACCCGCCTGACCAACCGTGTGACATCCCGCACATGAAAACGGGCCCGAAGCGCTGACGCCTCGGGCCCGTTTTGCATCCAGGTCGCGGTGTGACCCGTCAGACCTGCGCGAGCATGCCCTTTTCACGGGCCAGATCGCGCATTTTCTTTTGCAGCTTTTCAAAGGCGCGCACCTCGATCTGGCGGATGCGTTCACGGCTGACATTATACTGGCCGCTCAGCTCTTCGAGCGTGACCGCCTGATCGGCCAGGCGGCGCTGCGTCAGGATGTCCTTTTCGCGATCATTGAGCACATCCAGCGCCTCGGCCAGCAATTCGCGCCGCGCATCCAGCTCATCGCGCGCCTCGTAATCGCCCGCCTGATCGGCGCCTTCGTCCTCCAGCCAGTCCTGCCATTGCATGGCGCTGTCGCCTTCGGTGCCCACGGTTGCATTCAGCGACGCGTCGCCCCCCGACAGACGCCGGTTCATGCTGACCACATCGGCCTCGCTCACCCCAAGATCGGTGGCGATCTGGGTGACGTTTTCGGGGCGCAGATCGCCCTCTTCCAGCGCGCCCAGCTTGGCCTTGGCCTTACGCAGGTTGAAGAACAGCTTTTTCTGCGCGCTGGTGGTGCCCAGCTTGACCAGGCTCCAGGATCGCAGGATGTATTCCTGAATCGACGCGCGGATCCACCACATGGCATAGGTCGCCAGGCGAAAGCCCTTTTCGGGATCAAAGCGTTTGACCGCCTGCATCAGGCCCACATTCGCTTCGGAGATCACCTCGGCCTGGGGCAGACCATAGCCGCGATAGCCCATGGCGATCTTGGCCGCGAGCCGCAAATGGGATGTCACCAGCCGGTGTGCGGCCTGCGTGTCCTGCTCTTCGACCCAGCGTTTGGCCAGCATGTATTCCTCTTCCGGCTCCAGCAGGGGGAACTTGCGGATTTCCTGCATATAGCGGTTCAGCCCCCCTTCGGGGGTGGGTGCGGGAAGATTGGCGTAATTGGCCATGGCTCTGGTATCCTCGATCAGACGAGCTGAAAAATGTTATTGCCGTTAACATCCATATGGTGGCGTTAACACGCGCTTCAAGTGTTCACCGCCAAGTTATTGCGATTTCGTAAACGGTGGGAGGGGCCCCGTGTCGCGTTCACGCAGACGTGCGGGATTGAAACAGGCGCGCCAGCAGATCCCCCATATCCTGTGGCAGCGGCGCTTCGAACCGCAGGGCCTGACCGGTGACGGGGTGGTCAAAGCCCAGGATCGCCGCGTGCAGCGCCTGGCGGGCAAAGCCCTGAACGGCGGCGGCGGTGTCGGGCGGCAGAGCCTTGGCCGCGATCTTGCGCTTGCCGCCATAGACCGGATCACCGACCAGACCGTGGCCGGCATGGGCCATATGCACGCGGATCTGATGGGTGCGCCCGGTTTCCAGACGGCATTCCACCAGCGCCAGCGCGGGCGGCGTGCCAAAGGCGTCGATCCGGCGCACCCGCGTCACCGCGTGGCGACCGCCATCAAAACAGACCGCCTGTTTCTGCCGGTCGGTGCGGTGGCGCGCCAACTGCGTGGTCAGTTTCATGACATTGCCGGGCTCAAAGCTGACCCCGCGGATCCCGCGCAGCCGAGGATCGGATGCCTCGGGCACGCCGTAACACAGCGCGCGATAGGCCCGTTCGGCGGAATGGGCTTCGAACTGGGCGGCCAGACCGTGATGCGCGGCATCCGATTTGGCCACCACCAGCAGGCCCGATGTATCCTTGTCGATCCGGTGCACGATGCCGGGGCGCTTGACCCCGCCCACGCCCGACAGATCATCGCCGCAATGGGCCAGCAGCGCATTGACCAGCGTGCCCGACGGCGTGCCGGGGGCGGGATGCACCACCATGCCCGGCGCCTTGTTGACCACGATCAGGTCGGCGTCTTCGTGCACGATGTCGAGCGCGATGGCCTCGGGACGAATGTCGCTGTCTTCGGCTTCGACCACGGTGATCGCAACTTCGGCCCCGGCCGCGACCCGCGCCTTGGCGTCGCGGATCACCTGCCCGTCCACCTGAACGGCGCCTGCCTCGATCAGGCGCGCCAGGCGCGTGCGCGACAGCGCTTCGGCCTCTGGCACATCGCGCGAAAGCGCCTTATCAAGGCGTGGCGGCGGGCTGTCGCCCAAGGTGAACGCAACAAGTCGGGTGCCCATGACGGATCCTTCTCAACCGGCGGACGACATCGCCGAACCTGCCAATCTGCGGTTTCTCAGACGGCTGATTACCGTGCTGACCGCGGTGATGATTGGCGGCGTTCTAGTGATGATCGTGCTCTTTGTCACCCGCTTCTATGGGGCCGGGCCGTCGACCCTGCCTGCCCTGCCCGACACGATCACCCTGCCGCAGGGCACGGATGCGCAGGCGGTGACCTTTGGCGGCGACTGGATTGCGGTGGTCAGCGATGACAACCGCATCCTGATCTTTGACCGTGCCAGCGGCGCATTGCGCCAGACGGTGGCGATCGACTGAGCCGCCCAATCGCAGCTTGACACATGGCCCCGCCACGCTAAGGGTGGCCGCGATGGTTCCAACGGGGCAGCGCCCCGGCGGATGAAAAGGGAACATGGTGCGGATCGCGGATCCAACTCCATGACTGCCCCCGCAACTGTAAGCGGCGAGCAATGCCAAAGACCCACTGGTTCGGCGGAACCGGGAAGGATGGCAAAGCCACGACCCGCAAGTCAGGAGACCTGCCATCGCCAGATGAAACCAGCCGGGGCGGGGTGTCCCCGAAGGAGGACAACATGACCCAAGCGCGCGCCTGCGTGCCCCGTTCCACCCGATCCCGCGGCACCGCCGCAGGGGGCCGGAGATGACGACGGATCACACCATTCTTGTCTGCACGACCTGCATCCGCGATGCGCGGACAGACCCGCTTGGCGATGCGCTGCGCGCCCGCCTGCCCGATGGGTTCGCCCTGGCCGCGATCGACTGCATGGCCGGGTGCGAGCGCAAGCGCACCGTGGGGTTTCAGGCCACCGGCAAGGCCAGCTATCTGTTTGGCGATCTGGTGGACGACGATTGCGACGCGCTGCTGGACTTTGCCCGCCAGTACCGGGCCAGCCCCGATGGCTGGACCAGCGCCACCGAACGCCCCCGACCGCTGTTGCGCAAGACGCTGGCGCGGATCCCGGCCATGGGGGCAAAGCCGTGAGCCGCCCTGCCGATATGCCCCTGCTGAGCGTGCGTGGCTTGGGCTATTACGCGCTGAACGGCGACGAGCTGCTGCGCGATGTGTCCTTTGATCTGGCCGAAGGCGCGGTTCTGGCGGTCACCGGGCCCAACGGGGCGGGCAAGACGACGCTGCTCAACCTGCTGTCGGGACTGAGCGATCTGGCGCTTGGCGATGTGATCTTTGACGGCCAGAGCCTGCGCGACATGAGCGCCGATGACCGCGCCCGCGCCTTTGCCGTGGTCAGCCAGCTGGAAATGCCCGATCCGCGCCTGCGGGTGCGCGACTATGTGGCGCTTGGCCAGATCCCGATCCGCCATGACCGGTCGGCCGCCGAGCTTGACGCCGCGCTTGACGGGCTGCTCGACTGCATCGGGCTGACGCATCTGGCGCGCAAACCCATGGGCCAGCTGTCGGGCGGCGAACGGCAGCGGGCGCATATCGCGCGCGCGCTGGCGCAGCGGCCGCGCGTGCTGTTTCTGGACGAACCGACCAACCATCTTGATCCCGATGCCAAGGTGCGCATGCTGTCGCTGGTGGCAGCCCTTGGGATCACAGTGGTGATGATCCTGCATGATCTGGTGATGATCCCCGAATTTGCCACCCATGTGGCGATGCTCAAACACGGATCGCTGGCCGCGTTCGGCACCGTGGATGACGCCATGACGCAGGCACAGGTGCGCGACACGTTCGGCGTGTCGCTGGTGCATCTGCCCCATGACGGGCGGATGATCCCGGCGCTTGACCTGCGACGCCAACCGCTTTCACACTAAACCCGTAAACAAGGACTTTCCCTGATGAAAAAAGCCCTCTCGCTGGCCCTTCTGGGCCTGATGTCCGGCACCGCGCTGGCCGCCCATGAGGTCACGGTCGACAATTGCGGCACGCCGCTGGTGTTCGACCAGAAGCCCGAAAAGCTGGTCGTGCATGACATGAACATGACCGACATGGCCTTTGCGCTGGATCTGCAGGACAGCATCGTAGGCCTGACCGGCATCACCGGCTGGTACAAGACCAGCCCCGAATTCGACACGCTGCGCGGCGACATCCCCGAAATCGCGCCGAAATACCCCACGATGGAAAACCTGATCGCCGCCGATCCGGACCTCTTCATCGCGGGCTGGTATTACGGCATGCGTCCGGGCGGCGAGGTGACACCCGACACGCTCGAACCCTTTGGCATCAAAACGCTGGTTCTGACCGAAAGCTGCGTGCACCTGGACAAGAACCGGCCCGAAGCGTCGATGGATCTGCTGTTTGACGACATGCTGCGCCTTGGCACGATCATGCATGTCGAAGACAAGGCTCAGGCCCTGGTCGATGGCTGGAAGGCCGAGCTGGCCGAGATCGAAACCAAGACCGCCGATCTCGACAAGCCGCGCGTGTTCCTGCTGGACGGCCCGGCCGATGCGCCCTTTACCGCTGGCAAATTTGCGATCCCCGACGCGATGATCGCGGCGGCGGGCGGCGAAAACGTCACCCATGACATGGACACCAGCTGGGGCCGGTCGTCCTGGGAAGCTGTGGCCGCGTCGAACCCCGAATTCCTGGTGCTGCTGGACTATCAGACCGGCAATGGCGCGGCGGACACGTTCAAGTTCCTGCAGGACCACCCGGTCATGTCGCAGACCGACGCGGTCAAGAACGAAGCCTGGATCGGCCTGCGCTATGAAGAGCTGACACCGGGGCCCGCAAACATCGCCGCCATCCAGAAGATGGCCGCCGCGATGCATCCCGACCAGTTCTGAATGCTGCGCTTTTCGCTCAGCCTGATTGTGGGGGCGGCCGGTCTGGCCGCCCTTCTTGTGCTGTCGGTGATCTATGGGCAGGCGGATATTCCGGTGGCCCAGATCCCGCAGGCGCTGGCGCGGGGGCTGGGGTTCGATCCGTCGGACATGGTCGCGCTGGATCGCATCATCTTTGACCTGCGCCTGCCGCGCGCCATCTTTGCCGCGCTGATCGGCGGGGGGCTGGGCGTTGTCGGCGTGCTTCTGCAAACGACCACGCGCAATGATCTGGCCGATCCGTTCCTGTTTGGCCTGTCATCGGGGGCGGCGGCGGGGGCGGTCTTTGTCATCACCGTGACCGGAGACATCTTTGGCCGCTGGACATTGCCGCTGGCCGCATTCACGGGCGGCATCGTGGCGTCCGCCATCGTGCTGGGGCTGATGGCACGGCTGCGATCGAGCGCGCCGGACCGGCTGATCCTTGCGGGGCTGGCGGTGTCGTTCCTCTTTGCGGCGATCACCAACTACCTGATCTTTTCGGGCGATAGCCGGGCCGCGCATTCGGTGGTGTTCTGGATGCTGGGCGGGCTGGGGCTGGCGCGATGGGACAGCTTTCCGCTGGTGCTGGCAGGGTTCGGGTTCATCCTGGCGGTCGGGCTTTATCGGCACCGGTGGCTGGATGCGCTGCTGGCCGGAGACCTCACGGCGCGCAGCCTTGGCGTGCCCGTCACCCGGCTGCGCTATGGCATGTTCTTTGCCGCGGCACTGGCCACGGCGATCTTTGTGGCGATTGCCGGGGTGATCGGCTTTGTCGGGCTGATGGTGCCGCATCTGGCGCGCGGGCTCGCCGGGCCGCTGCACGGGCGGCTGATCATCAGCGCGGCCCTGATCGGGGCCATGCTGCTGACCGCATCGGATCTGCTGGCGCGGATGCTGCTGGCCCCGCAAGAGCTGCCGGTGGGCATCGTCACCACCGCACTTGGCGCGGGGTTCGTCTTTGTCCTGCTGCTGAGCCGCCGGACAGGCAGCTGACACACAGCCCGCGCGCGCCGGCCCCGGGGCCTCGCGCGGGCAATCAACGCTTGCAACCTCACCCTGTTTCGTCGCTAGTAGGGGCGCTAACACCCCAGCAAAACAGGGTCCAGATAATGAAACTCCGTTCGCAGAACTGGTTCAACAATCCCGACAACCCGGACATGACCGCGCTCTATTTTGAGCGCTATCTGAACTTTGGCCTGACCCGCGACGAGATCCAGAGCGGCAAGCCCATCATCGGCATCGCCCAGACCGGATCAGACCTGTCGCCCTGCAACCGCCATCATGTGGAACTGGCCAAGCGCATCCGGGACGGGATCATCGCGATGGGTGGGGTGCCCATCGAATTTCCCGTCCACCCGATCCAGGAAACAGGCAAGCGGCCCACCGCCGCGCTGGACCGAAACCTGGCCTATCTGAGCCTGGTGGAGTCGCTTTACGGCTATCCTCTGGACGGGGTTGTCCTGACCATCGGCTGTGACAAGACCACGCCCGCCCTGCTGATGGCCGCCGCCACGGTCGACCTGCCCGCCATCGCCTTTTCGGTGGGGCCCATGCTGAACGGCTGGCATGACGGCGCGCGGGCGGGATCGGGGACGATCCTGTGGGCGGCGCGCAAAAAGCTGGCCACGGGCGAAATCGACTATGACGGGTTTCTCGACATGGCCGCCGCATCGGCCCCGTCGGTGGGGTTCTGCAACACCATGGGCACGGCCAGCACCATGAACACGATCTCCGAGGTTCTGGGCATGCAATTGCCCGGTTCCGCCGCCATCCCCGCCCCTTATCGTGAGCGGGGGCAGATGGCGTTTGAAACCGGCAAGCGCATTGTTGACATGGTGTGGGCCGATCTCAAACCTTCGGACATCCTGACGCGCGCGGCCTTTGAAAACGCCATCGTCTTCAATTCGGCCATTGGCGGATCCACCAATGCGCCGATCCATGTGAATGCCATTGCCCGCCATGCAGGGATCGAGCTGACCAATGACGACTGGCAGCGGCTTGGCCACAAGATCCCGCTATTGTGCAATGTCCAGCCCGCAGGCAGCTATCTGGCCGAAGATTTCCACCGCGCCGGAGGCGCCCCCGGCGTGATGTCGGAACTGCTGGGCGCGGGCGTGATCCCCCATCCCGACGCCCCGACCGTGACCGGGCACAGCATCGCCGACAACTATGCCGGTGCGCGGGTCCATGACGCCGATGTCATCCGCCCCTTTGCCACCCCGATGGTGCAGGATGCGGGGTTCGTGAACCTGACCGGCAACCTGTGGGACAGCGCCATCATGAAAACCAGCGTGATTTCAGACGAATTCCGCGCGCGCTATCTGTCGAACCCCGACGACCCCAACGCCTTTGAAGGCCGCGCCGTGGTGTTCGACGGGCCCGAAGACTATCACCACAATATCGACAATCCCGATCTGAAGATCGACGCGCACTGCATGCTGGTGATCCGGGGCGCGGGGCCCATCGGCTATCCCGGCGGCGCCGAGGTGGTGAACATGACGCCCCCCGCCGCCCTTCTGGAACAGGGCATCACCGCCCTGCCCTGCATCGGTGACGGGCGGCAATCGGGCACGTCCGGCAGCCCGTCGATCCTGAATGCAGCCCCCGAAGCGGCCGCCATGGGCGGGCTGGCGCTGCTGCAGACGGGCGACCGGCTGCGGATCGACCTGAACGCGGGCACTGCCAATGTGCTGATCCCGGATGACGAACTGGCCGCGCGCCGGGCCGCTCTGACGGCGCGTGGCGGCTATGCCTATCCCGATCACCAGACCCCCTGGCAAGAGATCCAGCGCGGCATGGTGGATCAGTTCGACAAGGGCATGGTCCTGAAACCGGCCGTCAAATACCAGCGCATCACCGCCACCAAGGGCCTGCCCCGCGACAGTCACTGACCCACCAACCCACCAAGGCCCGTTTCCCATGCCCCAGCTGACCCCGTCCCATGCCGAACTGCGACGTGATCGCGACAATTACCGCAGATGGTATCTGAACGAAGACGTCACCGTTGCGCTGACCGGCGGCCATACTGCGATCATCCCCAAAGGATACCGGTTCGATGCGCATTCTGTCCCGGGGCTGCTGCGCATCTTTTTCCGCAAGTACAACAAACACGATGTCTACGCGTCGATGGTCCATGATTTCCTGATCGAGATCGAAGGCTTTCACCGGTTCGACCGCAAATACATGGATCTGGAATACTGGCGCCTGATGGAGCATCCCGACTATTTCGGGTCGCGCTACCGGCGCTACTTCATGCCGCGTGCGGTGCGGTTCTGGGGCTGGCTGAAATGGGATCTGCGGGGCGACTATCGGGGCACGGTTCTGGCCAACACCCACCTGGATATGCGCGGCATGAAACAAGCGCACCCAAAGGCCTGACACCGGCTTTGATGGCATCGCCTTGGACGGGTCAACGGTATGATCCGGGGGGAAATGGTACCGCCTCCCTGGCTTGAACAGGGGACCTCTGGATCCACAATCCAGCGCTCTAACCAACTGAGCTAAGGCGGCACCGTGCCGTGTGCTCTATCCAACCGCCGCAGCGAATGCAAGGGGTCTTGCACAGCTTTTCGACAGGTTTGCGCATCGCGCCGGGTGCGGCGAAATCCCGTCACGTTATTGTTACAGAGTTGACATGGATCAAGGGCGTTGACGCGCATGCGCACTAGCGTCAGCCGGTAGCTGACGAAAGGAGCCCATATGTCGACCCCCCCCGCGCCCGCTCTGGAACCCGTGACAAACACCAAGGCAGAACCGGTGGCCAAACCGGCGCCCAAAGCCGCAGCCAAGCCCAAAGTCGCAGCCAAGCCCGAGGCCGCAAAGCCCGAGGCCTCCAGCACGCCGTTCGACGCAGCACCGGTCGCGGCAGCGCCTGCGCGCGCGCCCAAGGTCGAACCCACCAAGGAAGACATCCTGCGCGCCTTTGAAAGCGGCGAATACCCCTATACTGACAAGCTGTCGCGCCGCAGCTACGAACGCCAGAAGGCCAAACTGCAGGCCGAACTGCTCAAGGTGCAGCTCTGGGCACAGGAAACGGGTCAGAAATTCGTCATGCTGTTCGAAGGCCGGGACGCGGCCGGTAAGGGTGGCACGATCAAGCGCTTTACCGAACACCTCAACCCGCGGCTGGCCCGCGTTGTGGCGCTCAACAAACCCACCGACACCGAACGCGGCCAGTGGTATTTCCAGCGCTATATCGAACATCTGCCCACCAAGGGTGAAATGGTGCTGTATGACCGCAGCTGGTACAACCGCGCGGGCGTCGAACGGGTGATGGGGTTCTGCGAGCCCAGCGAATACCTGGAATTCATGCGCCAGACCCCCGACATGGAACGCATGCTCGTGCGCTCGGGCATCCGGCTTTACAAATACTGGTTCTCGGTCACCCAGGACGAGCAGAAGCGCCGCTTCAAAAGCCGCGAAACCGATCCGCTGAAGCAATGGAAGCTCAGCCCGATCGACAAGGCGTCGCTGAGCAAATGGGACGACTATACCGAAGCGAAAGAGGCGATGTTCTTCTACACCGACACCGCCGATGCGCCCTGGACCGTGGTCAAATCCGATGACAAGAAACGCGCCCGCCTGAACTGCATGCGTCATTTCCTGAGCACCATCGACTATCCCGGCAAGGATCCCAAGATCGCACAGGCCCCCGATCCGCTGATCGTGAACACCGCCAGCCACGTGATCCACAAATCCGAGCACATCCTGGGGGCATCGCTGCACCCCGACACGCGCCGGACCTGATCGCACCGCCGACATCTTGCCAACAGGGCGCACCCGCGTTAGCACTGCGCCCTGTTCCAAGGAGCACCGGATGGGCATCAACACAGAACGCGACATCGAGGCCAACCTTCAGATCGGTCCCACCGATCACGGCATGGTCCGCATTTTCATCGAAGCCACCGGCGTCGAAATCCCGATGGATTTCGACCCGGAAGAGGCCGAGGAAATCGCCGAAGAAATCCGCGCCGCCGCCCAGGCCGCGCGCAGCGTGCAGGGCTGATCAGGCCCCGCCGCCGGCCTGCGCATTGGGATCGCGCAGCGCCTGCAGCCGCCGCGCTGCATGGGTGGCAAAGGTCTGGATCATGCGTTTGCGCCGCGCCGCGGCCAGCTTGTCTTCGGGCGCCATGCGGATGATGTCCGCATCATAGGCATCGGCGATGATCAGCCCGGTATCGGGCGGCAGCAATTCGGTCGGGAAATCCTGATCCACCGCCCAGAAAAACCGGTCACACCACTCAAGATAGCCCTGCCATTTCGCATCCGCGCGGAAATCGGCCCGGCTGGATTTGCATTCAACGATCCAGATCTCGCCCTTGGGGCCAAGCGCCATCACATCCACGCGCAGACCGCGCGTGGGCACCAGTTCTTCGACCGTCACAAGGCCCAGGTCGAACAGGTGACGCGCGACCCCGCGCGCAAGCTTTTGTCCGGGTTGCAGATCCAACATGGGACAATGGTGAACAATTCGTGAACAAAAATCAAGGGGCGCGGCGCGTGCGCGCGTCCAGCGCCGCCCAGAGCCGTGCGCGCGCCGCGTCATAGCGCCGGGCCAGGCGGGTGGCCTGATCAGGCGGCAGCGCGGCCAGCCGCGCGGGGTCGCCATTGTCCGTCAGATCCGCGATCTTCAGCCGGATCGCGCCATCGGGGCCGTGGCGGGCCAGCGTCTCGATCCGTTCGGCATAGGTCTGGGTGCCTGCGGGATCCTTGGTCACCGCCTGTACCAGCGCGATGACATCATCGCCATAGCCGCGCTGCCCAAGGTCCTGCGCGGTGACCGGGGTGTCTTCGAGCACATCATGCAGCCAGGCGGCGTGGCGCTCGGCCAGGCTGGCCCGGGGAAAGATCCGGCACAGATGCGCCCCCACCCGCCGTAGGTGATCCACATAGGGCTGACCGGCCTTGTCCACCTGCCCTGCATGGCAGCGCGCCGCAAACTCGGCCGTTTCGTCAAGGCTGGGGGGATCGGGCCGGGTCATCGGGCTGCCTGCGTCCTCTGCCGGGGGGCCAAAAAAAAACCCCGGCCGCAGGGGCCGGGGTTTTGCGTTGCATCAGATGCGCGGCTGATCGTCATCGTCGTCATCTTCATCCCCGCCCGCAGGCAGGTTGAAGAAGCTGTCGGCATCCACGATGGGATCGCTGTCGACCTTGTCGTCATCGTCATCCGACAGCGAAAAGGTTTCGAGCCCTTCGATCGCCGTGGGGATGCGCGGTTCGGCCTCCATCTCGAGCGACTGTTCGGTGCTCACCAGCTTGCGGCGTTCGTCATCGGTCATCACCGCGCCTTCGGCGGCCAGCTTGGCGGCGGCCTTCTGCACGGCCACATCCAGTTCGGACTGTTTGCACAGCCCAAGCGCCACCGGGTCGATGGGCTGGATGTTGGCGATGTTCCAATGGGTGCGTTCGCGGATCGACTGGATCGTCGGTTTGGTCGTGCCCACCAGTTTGGACACCTGCCCGTCGGTCAGTTCGGGGTGGAACTTGACCAGCCACAGGATCGCCGCCGGGCGGTCCTGACGTTTGGACAGCGGCGTATAGCGCGGGCCACGGCGCTTTTCTTCGCCCACGGCGGCGGGGTTGAATTTCAGCTTCAGCTTGTGAAGCGGGTTGGCTTCGGCAGAGTCGATTTCGCCCTGGGTCAGCTGATTGTTGGTCACCGGGTCGAACCCTTTGACCCCGGCTGCCACGTCGCCATCTGCGATGCCCTGAACCTCCAGCTCGTGCAGGCCGACAAAATCGGCAATCTGCTTGAAGCTGATGGTGGTATTGTCCACCAGCCACACGGCGGTGGCCTTGGCCATGATCGGTTTTGCCATGTGCCCATGTCTCCTTTTGCTATGTCCCGAACGGTCAAACCGGATCCGGCGCCCAGGGCCGTTTGCCCGGGCGTCCCGGCCTTTGTCAGGCGCGGAACAGGTTTCCGTTTTCAAGGGAACGCAAGGTAGATAGCCGATCCGGGGCCAAAAGAAAAGGGGCGAAAACCATCCGCCCCGTTTGCCCCAACCCTGCCGATCACCGCCGGCGCCCCGCCCCGGCGGCGCAAGACGCACATGGGCCAGATCCCCAAAGCTGCGCAGCCCACGCAGATCACGGCCAATCGCGGGAAGTTCGCAAAAAAGACCCGCGCGATTGCTCGTGCGGGTCCGGGTCCGGTCAATGTCTCGCGATGGGCCCCAGGCCCGGTGATCACCCGGCCGAGGCCTGACAATCACGCGCATGTTTCAGCGCATCCGCGGTGCCCGCCAGGTCAATCTTCATGACGACGTGGCCTTGGGTGCCAAAGACGGTCATGTGCTTCTTGGCCGCGATGGCATCAAGGAATTTGGGATCGTCGAAGAACACGATGGCACCGGGCACATGCTCGATGCGCATCCCTTCGGCGGTGGCGTCGAACATCTCGCCATCCAGATCAAAGGTCACGGGATAGGCTTCGCCCTTTTTGACGGCATTGCCCCAATCCTTGTCGATCACCACGAAATACCCGCGATTGTTCAGCGCGTCATAGCCGATGCGCACCACCGACTGGTCCTCATAGATGGTCTGGATCAGGCACCCATTGCCCATCTGCGGATCCATCATGATGTTCCAGCCCGACGCAAAGCCCTTGTCCACCAGCCCCTTGGCCGCCAGCGGCAGCGCCATCATCGCAGCCAGTGCCACGCCCGAAATCAGTGCCTTCATCTCAAACCTCCTGAAGGGTTGCCCCGTTTGTGGGGTCTTGAAACCGTGGATGCTCAGCCGCCTGCAACGTCGAGCACGATCTTGCCGATATGGCCCGAGCTTTCCATGCGCGCATGGGCGGCGGCCGCATCCGTCAGCGCAAAGCTGCTGTCCATCACCGGCGCGATCACGCCCTGATCCAGCAGCGGCCAGACCGTGTCGCGCAGGGCTTCGGCGATCCCGGCCTTGGCCAGATCGCTTTGCGGGCGCAGGGTGCTACCGGTGATCGTCAGCCGCCGCATCATCACCTGGGCAAAGTTCAGCTCGACCTTGGGGCCCTGCAGAAACGCGATCTGCACAAGCCGCCCGTCATCGGCCAGCGCCCGGACATTGCGCGGCAGGTACGGCCCGCCCACCATATCAAGGATCAGATCACCCCCACCTTCGGCGCGCAGGAGGTCGACGAAATCCTCGTCCCGGTAATTGATCGCACGTTCCGCCCCCAGATCAAGGCAGGCGCGGCATTTGTCATCCGACCCGGCGGTGGCAAAGACCCGCGCGCCGAACTGGCGTGCCAGCTGGATCGCGGTGGTGCCGATGCCGCTGGATCCGCCATGCACCAGGAACCGCTCGCCCGCTTTGAGCCCGCCGCGCATGAAGACGTTGGACCAGACGGTAAAGAAGGTCTCGGGCAGGCAGGCGGCCTCTTTCAGCGCCATGCCCTCGGGCACGGGCAGACAATGGGCGGCGGGCGTGGCGACATATTCGGCATAACCCCCGCCCGGCAGCAGCGCGCAGACCCGGTCGCCCAGCGACCATTCCGTCACACCCGCGCCCAGAGCGACGATTTCGCCCGATGCCTCAAGCCCCGGCAGATCGCTGGCGCCAGGCGGAGGGTTATAAAGCCCTGCGCGCTGCAGCGCGTCGGGCCGGTTGACCCCGGCCCAGGCCACCTTGATCACCACCTCGCCATGGCCCGCCTGCGGCATTGGGCGTTCAGCGGGTGTCAGCACCTCGGGCCCGCCGGGGGCCGAGATTTCAATGGCGCGCATGGTGGTGGTCATGGGGCTGCTCCTGTTCCTTGTGCGGGACATGCCTAGCAGCCCGGCCGGGCGCCGCCTATAGCTGCAGGGCAAAAAAGATTGCGCGCGCGGGCAGTTGCGCGGGTCAGTCGCGTGGCGACATCATGCCCGGCAGATCCGGGTTTGGCATGCGCATCGGCGCCTTGATCCGCCCCAGCAGCCAGTTCGGCCCCGCCATCAGCGGCTTCAGCAGCGGGCTGTCATTCACCCGCGCCTTGAGCTTTTCGATCTGCATCACATTGTCGATGCGCCGGTCCAGAAACTCCCATGTCGCCTGATGGTCGGTGCTGTCATCGCCCAGCCAGAACAGCACCACCGACGAATAGACCCCGGACAGCGTCGCGCGTTTGCTGTACCAGTTGTAGTCATCCGACCGGTCCCCAAGCGCGTCCCAGATCAGATCCGCCGTGCCCCAGATCGCCTTGGCCCCGTCCGCCGCCAGATGCGGCAGGGCAAACAGGGTCACACCCCGGCGCACGGCTTCCTTGTCATCAACCGCTTCAAGCCGGAACCGCACCGCAGCGGCCACCTTGTCGCGGAATTTCATGTCGGTGAAATCGGCGTCCCGGATCCGGTCGAGCATCACCGCATCGCCGCGCGCATGAAAGGCCAGCGCCAGATCCACCGCGCCGCGCGGCAGGGCCGCTTCGGCCAGAACAGGGTCAACGCCGGTATCGGCAATCGCGGCCTGAAACGTCGCATCGGACCAGCCGTCAAAGGCAACATGCAGCAAAGCCGCATCCAGAAGCGTCTCGATCGTGTCGTGATAAGGGGATGTCATCTGCTCGGGCTCCGCTGTGTTAGGCACCACTGGACAAGTTAGGTCGACCTTGTTATATGGCCAATTCCTGCAATTTCCTTGCAACTCATACTCTAGAAAGGTGGTGACAACCACATGCAGGTTAGTGTTCGCGACAACAATGTCGATCAGGCGCTCCGTGCCCTGAAAAAGAAGCTGCAGCGCGAAGGCGTGTTCCGTGAAATGAAGCTCAAGCAACATTTCGAAAAACCGTCCGAGAAAAAAGCGCGCGAGAAAGCTGAAGCGATCCGCCGTGCCCGCAAGCTGGCACGCAAAAAAGCTCAGCGCGAAGGTCTTCTCTGATCGTCGCACAGCTTTGAACGCTGAAAAGACAAGAACCTCCGAGGGCGCCGCTCCGGGGGTTTCTTTTTGTCAAATCGGGCCCGGCGCGCCAGCAGCGCGTCGGGCCCGGTTCTGTTTCAGGCCCTCTCTCAGGCAGCCGAATCGCTGCCCGCCAGCCGCAGCAGCACGTCGCGCTGATGGATCACGCCCAGATCGGCGCCATCCTGCTGCACCCGCAGCACCGACACCCCGTCGGCAAAGCGCCGCAGCAGATCGCCCAGGGGCGTGTCGGCGCCCACCACGGGCGCATCCGGTGCCGTTCCGGCGACCACGACGTCATGGGCGGTCAGAACGCCCAGCGGGTTCATATGGGCCACAAAATCGGCCACATACTGGGTTGCCGGATCCGACACGATCTCTCGGGGCGTGCCGCACTGCACGATGCGCCCGCCTTCCATGATGGCGATGCGGTCGCCCAACTTGAACGCCTCGTCCAGATCGTGGCTCACAAAGATGATCGTGCGCCCCAGCTTGGCCTGCAGGTCCAGCAGCTCATCCTGCAGCCGGGTGCGGATCAACGGATCAAGCGCGCTGAAGGGTTCGTCCATCAGCAGGATCGGAGCGTCGGTCGCAAAGGCGCGGGCCAGCCCCACGCGCTGCTGCATCCCGCCCGACAGCTCGCCCACCTTGCGGTCGGCCCAGTCCGACAGGCCCACAAGGGCCAGCTGCTCGTCGGTCTTGCGCGCGCGGTCGGCGCGCGACATGCCCGACAGTTCAAGCCCCAGCCAAACGTTTTCGCGCACGCTGCGCCAGGGCAGCAGGCCGAATTGCTGGAACACCATGGCGATGGAATGGCGGCGCACCTCAAGCAGATCGGCCGGCTTGGCCTGGGTCACGTTGACCGGGCCGTTGCCGGTATCCACCGTCACCGATCCGCGCGCCACCGGGTTCAGCCCGTTGACCGCGCGCAGCAGCGTGGATTTGCCGGACCCCGACAGCCCCATCAGCACCAGGATTTCCCCTGCCGACACGCTGAGCGAACAATTGTGCACGCCCAGCACCTGGCCGGTTTCCTGCTGGATCTCGGCCCGGTCGCGCCCCTGGTCCATCAGCGGCAGCGCCTTGGCCGGCCTGTCGCCAAAGACGATCGACACATTGTCAAAGTGAACTGCGCTCATTTCCGATCCACCCGCAAGACGCGATCCAGGATGATCGCGATGACAACGATGACAAACCCGCTTTCAAAGCCAAGCGCGGTGTTCACCTGATTGAGCGCCCTCACAACCGGCACCCCAAGACCATCCGCGCCCACAAGCGCCGCAATCACCACCATCGACAGCGACAGCATGATCGTCTGGTTCAGCCCCGCCATGATCTGCGGGAACGCATAGGGCAGTTCGACCTTCCACAGCTTCTGCCGGGTGGTGGCGCCAAAGGCGTCCGCCGCCTCGAGCAGCGCCTTGGGGGTCGAGCTGACACCCAGATGGGTCAGCCGGATCGGCGCGGGCAGCACAAAGATCACCGTAGCGATCAGGCCCGGCACCATGCCGATGCCAAAGAACACGATGGCCGGGATCAGATAGACAAAGGTCGGCAGCGTCTGCATCAGATCCAGCACCGGACGCATCCCCGCATAAAGCCGGGGCCGATGGGCCGCCGCGATGCCGATGGGAACACCCACCCCCATGCAGACCACGCAGGCCGACAGCACCAGCGTCAGGCTTTCGGTGGTTTCTTCCCAGTAGCCCTGGTTGAGGATGAACAGGAACCCCACCGCAACAAAGGCCGCGATCTTCCACGACCGGTGCAGCAGATAGGACAGGCCCACGAAGATCGCCACAACCACCAGCGGCGGCGGTCCCTGCAGCACCCACAGGATGGCGTCGATCATCGCGTCCAGCGCATCCGACAGCCCGTCGAAGAACCAGCCGCCATTCACCTGCAGCCAGTCGAAAATCCCCGCCGCCCATTTGCCGACGGGGATCTTGTTGTCAGTCAGCCAGTCCAACTTAGTTCAGCGCCGCTGCCACGGCTGCCTTGGCATCGCCACCATCCTTGGTGGTCACGCCATCCAGCCAGCCGTCGATGATCCCGGCATTGGCGGTCAGCCAGGCGCGGGCTGCATCGTCGGGGTCCTGACCGTCATCCAGGATCGCGCCCATGATTTCGTTTTCCATGGCCAGCGTGAATTCCAGGTTCTGCAGCAGCTTGCCAACATTGGGGCAGCTGTCCACATAGCCCGCCGCAGTGTTGGTATAGACCGTCGCGCCGCCCAGGTTGGGGCCAAAGAAATCATCGCCACCGGTCAGATAGCTCATGTCGAAATTGGCGTTCATCGGATGCGGTTCCCAGCCCAGGAACACCACCGGTTCGTCGCGGCGATCGGCGCGGGCGACCTGTGCCAGCATGCCCTGTTCCGAGCTTTCGACAACTTCGAACCCGTTGAGATCAAAGGCATTGTCGTCGATCATCGACTGGATCAGGCGGTTGCCGTCATTGCCCGGCTCGATGCCATAGATCTTGCCTTCGAGCGCGTCGGCCTGTGCGGCGATGTCGGCAAAATCCTTGATGCCCAGATCGCTGGCCGCCTTGTTCACCGCCAGGGTGTATTTTGCGCCCTCAAGATTGGCCCGCACGGTATCGACGGTGCCTGCGTCGCGATAGGGGGCGATGTCGCCTTCCATCGTGGGCATCCAGTTGCCCAGGAACACGTCGATGTCGCCATTGGCCATCGAGGTATAGGTCACCGGCACCGACAGCACCTTGATGTCGGTCTCATAGCCAAGCGCGTCCAGCAGAACGGTCGTCGCCGCCGTGGTCGCGGTGATGTCGGTCCAGCCCACATCGGAAAAGGTCACCTTGCCGCAATCCGCGGCCGCCGCACCGGCAAGCGACAGGCCAAGAGCGGTGCCGATCAGGAAACGTGTCATTATGGAACTCCCCATGTTTTTTATCTCATAGAAGGCTAGGATCTGCGCCGACTCGGCGCAATCGCAAAGGCGCAAACGGGACCTCTGTTAACGACCGTCCTTTGATCAAAAGCGGCAGCTCTTGCCCACGGCGACGTCCCGTCAAACAAAAAAGAACGAGCGGCGCCCAGGGGCCCCGCTCGTCCAATTCTGTCTTCAGGCTGTGCGGCCCTGGATCAGGTACCACCGCCCAGCTGGTGGACATAGGTTGCCACCGCGCGGATCTGCGCTTCGGTCAGGCGGCTGTTCCAGTTGGGCATGACGCCATAGCGGCTGTAGGTCACGGTTTCGACCAGCGTGTCGTAATCGCCCCCATAAAGCCAGATCGCATCCGCCAGGTTGGGCGCGCCCTGGAAGACGTCGCCTTCGCCGTTGTCGCCGTGGCAGACCGAGCAGTTGTCGGCATAGACTTCGGCACCGGCTTCAACCGCCGACGGATCCTGAGCTTCGCCACCCGAAAGGGTCATGACATAGTTGACCACACCATTGATCTCTTCGGGTTCCAGCAGCTCGCCAAAGGCGGGCATTTCCGAATAACGCGCATCGTCGTCATCTTCGTTCCGGATGCCATGGGCCACGGTGTAGTAGATATTTTCGATATCCCCACCCCAGAGCCAGTCATCATCCAGAAGGTTCGGATACCCCGACGCCTGCACACCGGCAGCCCCCGACCCGTGGCACTGTGCGCACCAGGTGCGGAACACGGCTGCGCCTGCGTTGTTGGCATAGCTGTTCAGGTCGGGATCCGCTGCGATCTCGGTCAGTTCGACCGATGCCAGACGGGCGTTGATTTCCGCATTGGCAGCCTCGGCGGCCTCCATCTCGGCATTCACCTCGCCACGCGACGACCAACCCAGCAGACCAGCGGTTGCGCTGTTGACCATCGGCCAGGCGGGATAGGCGATGGTATAGCCGATCGCCCAGATGATGCAGAGATAGAAGGTGTAAAGCCACCATTTGGGCAGAGGGTTGTTGAACTCTTCGATGCCGTCCCAGCTGTGGCCGGTGGTATCCGGATCGCCGGGCAGTTTTTTATCGGTCGGCGTTGTCATGTCCGCGCCTCCTTCTTAACGGCGGGGTCTGTATTGGCCGCAGCCGGAGCATCGGCATGGCGGAACGGGATATTGGCTGTGTCGCGGTAGCTTGCCGTGGATCCGGGCCGAAAGACCCAGACCACGATGCCGACGAAGAACAGGAACAGAACAAGCAGTCCCCAACTGTCGGCAAGCTGACGCAGAAAGGTGTATTCTTCCATAGCGCCCCCTCCCCTTACCGGCTCGCGTCCGGTGTGAAGGTCGAAAAGTCGACCAGCGTACCCAGCATCTGCAGATAGGCCACCAGCGCGTCGGTTTCCGAGATACCGGCCTGACCGTCAAAGTTGCGCACGTTCACCTTGTCGCCGTAGCGTTCGAGCAGCCCGTCATAGTCGCTGTCGGGATCCGCCTGAGCCAGGAAATCGGCCTGGGCGTTGTCGAGCATCTCGTCCGAATAGGGCACGCCGACAAAGGCATGGGTGCGCATCAGATCTTCGATGTATTTGCCGTCGATCCGCGTGTCTTCGAGGAACGCGTATTTGGGCATCACCGATTCCGGCACCACCGCTTCGGGGTTGCGCAGGTGATCCACATGCCAGTCATCCGAATAGCGGCCGCCGACGCGGGCCAGGTCAGGCCCGGTCCGCTTGGAGCCCCACTGGAACGGATGGTCGTACATCGATTCCGCCGCCAGCGAATAGTGGCCATAGCGCTCGACCTCGTCCCGCATGGGGCGGATCATCTGGCTGTGGCACACATAGCAGCCTTCGCGGATGTAGATCTCGCGCCCCGCCAGTTCGAGAGGGGTGTAGGGCCGCATGCCCTCCACCTTCTCGATGGTGTTCTCAAGATAGAACAGGGGTGCGATCTGCACGATACCGCCGATGGTGACCACCAGGAAGCTGAACACCAGCAGCAGCGTCGCGTTGGTCTCAAGGATTTTGTGCTTGTCGAGAATTGCCATCTCTCCGGCCCTCCTTATTCAGCCGGGACCGCAACGGACAGGCTGGCTTCTTTGGCCGGCGCCCGTTTCACGGTCATCCAGAGGTTGTAGCACATGATGATGGCACCTGTGAGGAACATGACCCCACCCAGAGCGCGCACCACATACATCGGGAACTTGGCCCCCACGGTGTCGGCAAAGCTGTTCACGAGGAACCCGTTTGCGTCCACTTCACGCCACATCAGGCCTTCCATGATGCCGGTCACCCACATGGATGCCGCATAAAGAACGATGCCGATGGTGGCGAGCCAGAAGTGCCAGCTGACCAGTTGCAGGCTGTAGAGACGTTCGCGTTTCCACAGGACCGGCACCAGGTAGTACAGCGCCCCGAAGGTGATCATGCCGTTCCAGCCAAGCGCACCGGAATGCACGTGACCAATGGTCCAGTCGGTATAGTGCGACAGCGAGTTCACTGCGCGGATCGACATCATCGGACCTTCGAAGGTGGACATGCCGTAAAAGCCGACCGAAATCACCATCATGCGGATCACCGGGTCGGTGCGCAGCTTGTCCCAGGCCCCCGACAGCGTCATCAGACCGTTGATCATGCCGCCCCAGCTGGGCATCCACAGCACGACCGAGAACACCATGCCAAGCGTCGAAGCCCAGTCAGGCAGCGCGGTATAGTGCAGGTGGTGCGGACCGGCCCAGATATACAGGAAGATCAGCGCCCAGAAGTGGATGATCGACAGTTTGTAGGAAAACACCGGACGTTCGGCCTGTTTGGGGATGAAGTAATACATCATGCCCAGGAAGCCCGCCGTCAGGAAAAAGCCCACCGCGTTGTGGCCGTACCACCACTGCGTCATGGCATCCTGCACACCGGCAAAGACCTGAACGGAGTCGGAGCCGAAGATCGACACCGGAACGGCCAGGTTGTTCACGACGTGCAGCATGGCGACGGTGACGATGAAGGACAGCAGGAACCAGTTGGCCACGTAGATATGAGGCTCTTTCCGCTTCACGATGGTGCCCAGGAAGACG
>JAOXSC010000070.1 GCA_025800215.1 Marinibacterium sp. | reverse complement strand
GTCATGGCCCGGCGCGTCGCCAAACCAGATGATCACGCGCACCGCCTGATCGCGCCAATCCATCTTGAGCGCGGTTTCATTCAGCCCGAACAGGTTCGCTTCGGGCGTGTCGCCGCCGCCATTGGGGCTCCATTGGCCGAGCCCGCGTTTCACGGCATTCGCATCCGTGGTCAGCGGCGTATTGATCCGATAGGCATAGCGTTCGGTGTGATCGCGATATTCAGCCACGCCATAGCGCACACTGCCAAGTGCAGCGAGATCGCTGAGGATGCGCGTGGCGTTGCGCTGTACCTGACGGATCACCCCACCCATGGACCCCGTGGTGTCAGACAAAAACACCACATCCAGCGTGGCCGAGGCCGGTGGTCCGGCTTCGACCGTGACGATCTTGCGGATCACGGTCTTGTCTTCCAGCCGCAGGTCGGTTTCCACGACCTCGGGGCTGATCGTGTCGGCCGACAGGCTGCCCCCGACGGACAGCGCCGCCAGCAGGCAGGTCAGGCGCGCAAAGCGCCGCAAGACAGGGCCCAGGACAGGGGCGGAATGGGTCAATGGGGGCTCCTTTCCCGCGCGATCCTAACGGATGGCTTCGACATTGGCGGCCGATACGGCCATGGCGTCGATCATGACCTCGGCCAGTTCGGCATCGGCGCGCGGCATGCGGGCGGTGATGCGGCGAATTTCGGACACCAGCTGCCTTTCGTCGGGCTGTGCGGTCAGGCCCGCGCGCATCATCCGCCGGGTCAGGTCCGAAAAATCGGCCTGCAGCGTGTTGCATTGCCCAAGGATGCGCCCGTGATCGGCGATGGATCCGATGGCGAACCCGGCCCCGCCCAAAAGCGCGCCCCAACCGACCGCCCCGCCAAGCCCGTCACCGCTGCCCAGCAATCCGCCCACAACCGCCCCGCCAAGACCAAGCGTGGTTCCAAGCGACGGCGCGGACGGGTCTTCCATCGCTTCGCCCACACCAAGCGCGGTGAAGAACCGGCTGCCCGGCCCGCCCCCGGTCATGGTCGAGGTCAGGGTCGCGATGGTGAAATCAAGATAGCTTTCATTGCAGAAGCTTTCCGAAATCACAAAGGCGCAGATGTCCGACCCCTTGGGCTCGGGCGAGCGGGCAAACAGTCGGGCCCGCGCATCCCGATCGGTGGACATGACGCCGACGCTGGCCGCATAGCGCGCATCGCGCATGTTGGTCAGATCCGTATAGCTGCACGACCCCAGAATGATCCGATCGGCGGTGCTCTGTGCGTGACCCATGCCCGCCATCACCAACAGCCCCAGGATCACCCCCGCGCCGCCTGCCACGATCCGTGCCCTCACAGCCATGGCCCTAACCGAAGACGACGCTGAACCGGCGGTTCAGCTCGCGCTGGCGCTCTTTGACGCGGGCAACTTCGGCCGGGTCAGGGGCGCTTTCGGTGCTCAGGCGGCTGATGTCGCGGCGCAGTGCGGCCTCTTCATCCAGCAGCCGTTTCTTTTCAGCGCTGAGCGAGGCGGATTCGCGCCGCGCCGCATCCGCCTTGAGCTGCAATTCGCGGTTCTCAAGCTGGATCGACGCGATTTCGGCGCGGATGCTGTCGAGGCATTTGTCATAGCTGCCACTGGCCGAAGCCGTGATCAGAGACCCCAGATTGATGTCACGATTGGCCGTCGCGCAAGGATCCGCGCCCGGTTCGACACAGCCAAGCAGCACCACCGGCAGCGACAGGAAAGCACATGTTCGGATCATCATCCCTTGACCTCCGGCGGGACGGCACCCAGCACGCCCAACATGTTGCGTTCCACGCTGCGCAGGCGCGCAACCTCGCGCTGTTGGGCGGCCCGTTCCGACCGCAGGGCCGATGTGTTCAGACCCGCCTTGCTATGGGCGCTGATCGAACTGTTAAGCTCTTTCACGCGCTTGTCGCCCGTCGATGCGATGGTGCGCGTGGCTTTCACGTCCTGCTGCATGGTGCGGTACTGCGCCTTGTACTGCGCCTTGGACAGGCTGCCGCTGCGATAGGCGGCGTTGAGCTTTTTGACCTCGGCCCGCTGATAATTCAGCACCCGCTGCGCCGACCCGACGGCGGCGGTCAGATCCTTGCGTTCGCGCTTGGCCGCCTGCAGATCGCGGTTGAGCGAGCTTTGCGTCACCTGGAACTTGGCGTTCTGCCGGGTGAGCGCCGCGCCCCCCACATAGCCTGCGGTGCCGCCCACGGCGGCCGCGGCGGCGGTCTGGCCTGCGTTGCAGCCCCCCACGACACAGATCAAGGCGCCACCCACCGCACCCACGGCGGCGGCGGACACGCGCGCACTGGCATAGGCCCGTGCCCGAGATGACAATTCGCGCTGTTCCTTGCTTTTCCCGCTGCTGGTCAGCGTGGAAATATCGCTGACAATATTCACGGTCCCACCGGTTCCGTCGTCACAGGCCGCAAGCGCCAGCGCTGCCACGATCGCCAGGGGTTTCCCCAGTCGTTTAATCAAATTCCCGCCCTTTCCAAAATCTGACAAAGGCGCCCTTAAAAATATTGGCGCAAACCATTCACGAATCCAAAGCTAACAGACGCAATTGGCCAGCGTCCAGTCATCTGTCTACCGCGAGGTAAAGAAGATCGGCGTTATTCATATCAGGTCGTATTACATAGGTTTCAAAATCCATTTCCATCGCATCCAGCGCGCGCAGCAAATAGACATTGCCCGCCTCTTCGAAACGGCGGCGCACAATGGCCAGCGCGGTGGTGCGATCTTCGGCAGCGGCCCCGGTCAGAAATTCCAGCGTTTCGCGATACCCCTGCAGTGACAAATTGCGGCGATCATTGCGGATCGCGCGCGCATTGCGCTGCATGTCGATGCCATCCTGGGTGTATTTTCGCTCTTCTTCCGACAGCTCGGATTTATAGGTTTCCAGATAGGTTTCGTCACTGGCGATGAATTCATCAATGGCCGAGATCATCGCGCTGTCATCCCAGATCCCGGTCAGAAAGATCGCAGCCCCCCGGAACGTGGTCTGCAGCTGCGCATCCGCCGCCGTCTTGGCCGCCGCATCCGCCGCCGTCAGGGCCAGAAGCACGTTTTCCAGCGCGCTTTTGCGGGTGGGGTCGACCTCGCCCGCGATGAAACGGGCCAGCGTGTCCGCCGCGCTGATGCCTTCGTCCGGCCCTGCAACAAAGGCGGCGGTCCAGGCATCGCGGATTGCGCGCACGCGGGGGTCGGATGTGCCCACATGCACCGTCAGCACAAAGCGCAGCCCAAATGTATCCTGCGCCTGCGCGCGCCCGCCCCGGTTGTAAAGCGGCCATTCCTTGCGGTTGGCGCTGCGCATCTGATCCTGCGCGGACTGATAGGACCCGCCCCGCACCACCATGCCGCCCACCTGGCCGTGCAGATGCCCCACCGCGTTTAGGCGAAAGGGTTCCAGCGCGATTTCTTCCAGATTGCCATAAGTGTCATAGATCGACAGGGGGTTGGGCTCTTTGACGCCCACCGGGCCCGCGCGTTCACCATCAAAGCGCGCATAGGCATCGACATCTTCGGACATGGGAAAGCGGCTGGCAGAAAAATCGCCAGGCTCAACCGCAGCGCCACCGCGTGTGGCATATTCCCATTCCACCTCGGTCGGGAGGCGGACAAAGGCCTTTTGCCCGTCCTCTTGCGGCAGCGTATCGGCGGCGTGTTCATGCAGCCATTCGGTATAGATGCGCGACAGGTCGACCCCGTCGAACCAGGACAGCCCGCCCTGGCCCAGAATATCGCGGCGCGACAGCTCGAAGCCGCAGGTTTCGGGATCTCTGAGCGCCTTGACCTGCGCGCTGTTCAGCTCGTAGCGGCCGATATAGTAATGCGTCGCCAGACCGTCGGGGTCGGCAAATCCTCCGCGCAGATAGTCGTTGCGCAGATAATCCAGATAGCCCGCGCTGCTGCCCGACTGCCCCAGCCGGACCTCAACGTCATTCATCGGGTTGCTGGCCTCCATCGGGATGGTGACCTTCTGGAACGCCATGGCGCCGCCGCAGGGCATGGGCAGGATCAGATCAGCCTCGGGGGCGTCGCGCGCGGGGGCGGGGTCAAAGAATTGCGGATCCCAGCTGGTCTGACCTGCGGCGGGCAGGGCAGACAGCAGGATCAGAGGGAACGCCAGGTGCAGACGGGTCATGTGGCCTCTCTCAGGATGATGGCAGGGTCTATGCGCAGAATGCGGCGGCCCGAGATCAGCGCCGCCAGAAGAACAAGCACGGCGGTGCCCAGCACCAGCCCCGCAACATCACCGGGGGTCAGCGCGATCACCCGCGCGCCGCCATCCAGCCGACCGCTGAACAGGGCTTCGGCCACCAGCGCGGCCCCCCCGAACAGGGCAAAGGACAGCACCAGCCCCACCACCGCCAGCCCGCCTGCCTGGATCAGCGGGAACAGCGCCAGCCGCGTGCGTGGCACGCCCAGCAGGGCCAGCGTTGCCAGTGTCCGGCGCTTGCGATCCACCGCGGCCCAGAACGACGACAGCAGCGCTGCCCCCAGCCCCACCACCGCCACGGCGGCAATGATGCGAAACGCAAGGTTGAGGTTGTCGCCCAGTCGCAGCGTGGCCGCGATGCGCGTGGCGTTGGATCGCGTCTGCACGCCCAGCGTTGTCTCGACCCGGGCGGCGAGATCCGGCACGGCCGCAAGATCGGTTGCATAAAGGCGCATGCCTTCGAAATCTTCCACCCGCTGTGCCAGGTCGCGCCCCTCGGCCACGCCGTGATCGGGCAGGGCATAGCCTTCGTAATAGGCCTCGAACAGCTGCAGCGTGTCGTAGTCGGCAAAGATCACCGGATCGGGCACCCGCGCGGCATCGGCGATCACAGCCACGTCGCGGCGAATCCGCAGCTGTCGGGCGCGGTCCTGCGAGTCCGACACCAGATCCATCGCCCCACCTGCGTCGAGCCCAAGGCTGTCGGCCAGACCGGCACTGATCGCCAGCGTGCCCGGCGCCAGCGCCGGGCGCCCCGCCAGCAGCGGATCACCCGGTTCGGTGGCCACCAGCCGCGCGGTTTCGATGCGCCCGCCGCCCGCGTTGCGCACGCGCACAAAATCCGTGTAGGCGCGGGTTTTCAGGGCAACAAACCCCGTTTCCGGCCAGCTCAGTACGGTGTCACGTTCGGCAAACCCCATGGCGCTGTTGCCGCGCGTGTTGATTTCAAGAATGCCCGGATCGGCATAAAGATCGGCCAGCATTGCCTGCTGCACCCCGGTCTTGGCCCCCAACAGCACCATCAGCGGCACCAGCACCCCGATCAGCAGCGCTGTATCACAGAGCAACTGCAGCCGGTTCTGCAACAGATCGCGGATCGCAAGGCGCAGCATCTGGTGCATCAGGCGGGCACCTCTTGGGGCAGGTCATCGGGAACCGCGTCACAGACAAGCCGGCTGTGGATCAGGCGCGGATCGGTGTCGCAGGGCGCGGCCTGCAGCCCGACCCGTCGCAACCCAGAGACGAGCGGAAGGTCATGCGACGACAGTAGCACCGCGCAGCCCGACCCGCGTGCCAGGCTCAGCAGCAGTGACAGCACCCGATCCGCCGCATCGGGATCCAGCGCCGCTGTGGGTTCATCGGCGATGATCACCTGCGGGCGATGGGCCAGCGCCCGCGCCACCGCCACGCGCTGGCGCTGGCCGATGGACAGGTGGTCGGGCCGCAGGCCTGCGACCTCGGACAGGCCCAGATGCGCGATCAGGTCATCCACATAGGCCCGATCCCGCTTGCCCGCGATGTCCTGGGTCAGGGTGATGTTGTCGCGCGCGCTCAGGAACGGCAACAGCGCACCGGTCTGGGGCACAAAGCCGAAGATCCGGCTGCGTGTTTCGGCAATCGCCGCGCGCCCATCGGCGCTGGACCACAGTGCGGCCAGATCCTGGCTCTGACCGTCACGTTCGAGCGCGTAAACCGCCCCCGGATCCGGCGCGCGCAGCAGCGCCAGCAGTTCCAGCAGCAGCGTCTTGCCGCTGCCACTGGGCCCGGCCAGGGCGACAACCTCGCCGCTTTGGATCACAAGGCCGTCGGCGCGAAACTCAAAGCGCCGTTCGCCGTCGCTGAGCGTGCAGCCAAGCCCGTCTGCCCGCAGCCGCGATGTCATGGCAAAAAGCGGATCGGCATGGCCGTCACGTGTTCGCCATCCGGCGCCCCTTCGTACAGCACGGTCCATTCGTCATCCGACCGCAGATGCCGCTGATAGCGCCGCAGTTTCGAGCGCAGCCCATCAAGCACCTCGCGCCGTTCAAGCGAGCTTTCGATCCAGCGATCCTTGCCGATGCGCAGGATCTGGCTGCGATAGGGCAGGTCCGACAGGAATTCCATCGCATCACCAGTGCCTTCGGCATCGGCGTTGACGATCCGGTCGGGGTTGCTGGCCACCTTCAGAATGACCTCGCGGATCTGGCTGTGGAAGTTTTCGAGATCTTCGGGCGTCTTGAGCTCTTCGCCAAGCGCGATGAACTCTTCGACCAGCTCGGCCATGGTCGCCAGTTCGTTCTTAGTGATCAGCAACCGGAAATCCACGGCGCGGCGGGTCGGGGCTTCGACCGCGAATTGCGACACCCAGGCTTCGAACACATCCGGGGCGGCGGTGCCGCGCACCTTGCCCAGATAGGCCAGCTGCATCGCGTAGCCCAGATCCACAAGCCCCGCATCCGCATCCCCCGGTGCGACCTCGCGCGCACGCCCCATGCGGGTCAGGATGTCATCCTTGAGCACCTTGGTCACATCCGTTGCGGTGTCGCCAAAAATCGCCTCGTCCCCGCGTTCCACCGGGTAATAGAAGGTGTGTCCGCCAAACTGCGACAGGGTTTCGTACTGGGTGCGGGCAAAATCGTGATTGGCCTCGCCCCCGCTTTTGGTTTTCAGATGAAAGGTCAGGATGCCCACGCCCTTGTCTTCGGCAGCGGCCTGCAGATCGGCGGGCATGTGTTCATAGGCATCCGACGCGCGCGGCAGTTTCGGCCCCGCATCGGTGATCAGCACCACATAGCGCCCGCCAAAGGGTCGCCCGTCACCTTCCCAGTTGGTGTCATCCAGCGCTTTGGCCACCGCCGTCAGACTGTCTTCGTTGAAGCCCGACGAACTGACCGTGGCGTCATCGAGCGTTTCCAACGTCGAGATCACAACGCCCTGATCCGCACGGCGTTCCAGCGGCAGCACCTCTTTGACCCGGTATTCCAGCCCCTCCACGCCCGTGGTGTCATCACGAAAGGCGACGATGCCGAAATTGACCTTGCCGTCGATGTCAAAGGCGCTCAGCCGATCCACCAACGAGCGCACCACATCCAGCGTCTTGGCGATAAACGGATCCATCGAGCTTGTCGTGTCGATCACAAAGACGATGCCCACGTCGAAATCTTCGGGTTTCGACGCATCAAGCCCCGGCGGGCGCAACGGCAGCGACGCCACGCGAAGGCGGATGTTGTCGTCATAGTTCAGCGGGTGGAAATCTTCGGTAAAGCCCAGGATCGGCAGGATGTAGAAGTTCTCGCGAATATCCACGTGTTCGGCGGGTTCCACCGACAAGATACCGGCTTCGGCCAGGTCCGCGGGCTTGTCATCGCTGCGGCTGGCCAGAAAGGCGTCGGTTTCATCCAGCAGCCTGGGCTGCAGGTCGAGCAGGCTTTCGGCCTCCATGAACTCTTTGAGCTGCGCTTCGGTTTCAAACATCAGCTGGCGCGAGCGTCCTGCCGGGTTGGTGAAGGATGCCACGATGTTCTGGCGCCAGTCCACCGCGTCGGCTTCGGCGATCCAGGCGTCGGGGCCCAGGCTGGGCGATGGGCCGACCTGCAGGAACCCCCCGTCGCGCTTATAGACGTAAAGCGGCGAAAAGGGGCGGTAGGTGCCGGTTTCCCCGCCGCCGGGCCCGTCAAGCTGTTTGGCATCGGGCCGGGTCAGCACGCGCTGAAACACGGTTGATTTGCCTTCGATGGTCAGCGGCCGGTCCTGCGCCCAGGCTGGGCCGGGGGCGGTGACGGCGCCAAGGCCAAGCAGGACGGATGCGGCCAGGCCGCGCAGCAGGGCGGGGATGGGGGGGACAAAGCGGGCTTGGGTCATTCGCACAGATCCTCTGCTGCACTCGGGTCCGATGCGCGCAGCGCGTCGCAGCTGGCCGACAGCGCCGCATCAGCACCTTCGGCCCCGGCATCGCGGGCACGCATGTAGTAATCAATGGCGACCTCGGGCTGAGGGTCAAAGCTCAGGCCCACCAAATCCTCGATCCCCGGCGCGGAAATGTCGGGGTTGTAGAGGTGGCCGAAGGTCAGCAGCGTTTCGGCATCCTCGGCCGCAAGCCCGGCTTCGAGCACCGCCAGTGCCGCCGCCGCGCTGGCCTTGTCCCCGCAGGCGCGAAGGGCGGCCAGACGGTCGGCAAACGCCACATCATCCGCAGACAGGGCCGCATCGGTGCAGGGGTCGGGCGCGGGTTCCGGTTCAGGCACGGGTTCGGGCACGGGGTCCGGGACCGGTTCGGGTTCAGGCGCGGGCACCGGCTCACGCATCGCGAAATGATAATAGGCCCCGCCCGCTGCCGCGGCGAGCAACAGGACCAGCACGATCCAGATCCACGATGACGACCCGCTCTTGACCGGCACAGGGTCGGTCGGCGGATCAACCGGATCCGGCTCAGGCTCGACCGGATCATCAATGGGCTCAGCTACGGGTTCAACAACAGGGTCAACGGCGGGCGGATCCGGCTCGGCCACCTCTTGTGGCGGCTCGGGCTGAGGCGTGGGCGCCGGCGTCGGGCGCGTGCCGGTCAGCGCGGATCCCGCCGCCGGATCAGGTTCATCCGGGCGCAGGATCCGGCCCAGCGGGGGGGCGGTGGGGGCATGGGCAATCGCGTCGGGCCAGGTGGTTTCGGACACCACATCGCCCAAGGCCAGCCGCACGGCAGCAAATTCGTCGATATGATTGACGATCTCGGGCCCGACGATCACGCATTGCCGGTCGCCCAGATCTTCGACCGGGTAGGGGCCGAACAGCGCTTCGGTCGGCTGCCACCCGTCTTCGCCCAGAAATCGTTCGCGGAACATCTCGTACAGGCTGACCGAGGTGGTCGGCCCGGCCAGTGTGCCCGCAGGCAGCAGGATCCGCGCATAGCCGCCAAGCGGGCGGGTGCCATCGGGTTCGATCTCGACATCAATGCTCATTGCGCTGCCACCGCCTGGCGGACCACGTCGATGATGTCGCCGATCCGCTTGTTCTGTTCATGGTTCAGATCCGTCCCGTCGATCATCTTGGCATTGGCGCGGTAGATCTCGAACAGGGCGTGAATCCAGTCGGTCCAATAGGGATCGACAATGGATTTCGGGGTCTCGGGCAGGCTGTCCACCGATGCCACCGGCGGGCGGGCGGCAAAGACCGGCACCTCTCCGTCTTCCAGCGCGACCACCGGACGCTCGGCCTCGGGCATGGCATCAAACCCCAGCCGGGACACAAAGCGGTTGATGATCTCGCTGAGGATGACCGAAGCCGGCCGCGCCTGACGTTCCATGGTCAGCCCGAACTGGATGCGGGTCAGTTCGTCCTTCATCGCGGTTTCGATGCCGCAGCGGCGCGACGCGGTCAAAAGCTCGGCCACCAGGCTCGACGCGGCTTCGGGGGTCAGGCCATAGCGCGCTTCGATATGGGGGTCGTCCTTGAACCGGTGCAGCGTGTCGGCCCAGACCTCGAGCGCGGCGTCGCTCTGGAAGGCTTCGCTGGTCATGATGCGCACGCCGCCGTTTTCCGTGCCCTCCTCAGCCGCCGGATCCGCCGCAGCGGCCGCCGCACCCGGACGGGGGCGTCCGGGCAGCACCCGTTTCTGCGGTTTGGGACGCGGGGCATTGATGCGCACATTGGGCGGCACGCTGGACACGCGGTCATAAATGGCGTCCTCATCCACCATCAGCCGCGCCATCACCGCGCCATAGGTGCTGCTTTCAAGAGCGATCTCAAGCCGTTCGATGACACCGCCTGCGGCCTCTTCCTTTTCGCGGATCCGTTCGTCCAGATCATTGGAGACGTGATAGGGCGACAGGGCCGACACCATTTCCTGTTCCATCTCGGCGATCTGGCCCGAGATCTGGCCCAGCTTGCTGGCAGGCTGACAGGCCGGTTCCAGCCGCGACAGCAGTCGCCCGATCCCACCATCGTTTTCCAGCATCGCCGCATCCCAGGCCTCGGCGGGATCTTCGAAATGGGCCTGCACATTTTCCGCCTCAAGACAGCCCTTGCGCAGATCGGCCATCCGCTCGACCTGATCGGCGCGCAGCCGTTCCTTGCGCACGCCGCCATCGTCGCTGTAGTCGAACAGGGCGGCGTTGAAGAAATTCGGATTGCGCAGCCAGAACAGGTTCTGGAACTTGGTGCCCGGCGTCCATTCATCGACCCACGGATCGTTCTGGCGCCCGAATTTTTCCAGCAGCGACATCTTGATCCGTTTGTCGAACCGCGTGCTGGCGCCGCTTTCGGCCGCGCTTTCGCCCAGATGCATGTCGAATTTGGTCAGGATAAAGAACAGGATGCACTGCGCAGCCGCACGTTTCTGAGGGGTGTCGCCATGGGTCATGGCGATCCAGTTGTCCACCAGGCTGGGCAGATCGACCGTGTCCATGTTGCTGGGCGGAATACACAGCAGCATCGACGTGATGTCCTGATGATCCACATAGCGGTCGAACAGATAGGCGACTTTGCCGCGCAGCAGCATCTGCGGGATGTTCTTTTCGGGTTCCTGCAGGGACCGGGTCAGAGGCACCTCGAACCGGTTGCGGGCGCCGGGGAAATCCAGCAGGTCGGTTTCGCCGAACATCTCGTGCGGCTGGTCGCGCATGGGCAGCACCAGCTCGGCCGTCAGCGCGCACAGCACCGCGCGTTCGATGCCGACGGTGCGGTTGTCGGCGGTGCGCACCTCAAGCGTGTCGGACCCGGTGAACAGCCCCGACAGCGCCGCCACGTCGATGATCGAACTGTCGCGCGGCACCAGCGCCGACAGCGGCGCAAAGACCTGGGTGGCGTTGCCCAGCCGTTCGGCGGCCCCGGCAAGCTGTTTGTAAAGATCCGTCAGCGGCTGATGCCCGCCCCAGAGCACGGCCAGGAAATCGGCACGATCGGCCAGCGACAGATTGGGCGCGATCTGCGCGGCCTCGTCCCAGAAGCTTTCAAGCTTGCTGGCATAGGTTGACCGGGCAAAGGTGCTTTCCACGTATTCCGCGATTTCCCAGACCCCATCGGCATCCATCGACGGCGACGGCGCGCCGGTCTTGCCGCGATAGGTTTGCAGCAGGGCCTTGATCTCGTCGGGTTTGGGCGGCGTTTCGGACTGGTCCCCGTCACGGTAGAAGCTGTTGATGATGGTGCGCGCCACATCCGATTCCGACAGCAGCCGCAGCGGGATCGGAAAGCCATCGGGCGTCTGGATCCGGGTCATCGTAAAACGGGTCACCAGACCGGTGGATTCCCCTTCGCCTTCGGGGTTGATGGCGCTGATGTAATCCAGCTGCCCGTCAGGCCCCGCATAATCGGCCACAAGCTGGCCGTTTTCGGGCCGCGCCAGCACCGACACCAGAAAGCTTTTGCCCGCCTGGGACGGGCCAAAGACGCTGACGGCCATGTTGCTGCGGGCCGCGCTCGACAGTTTGTCTGCGCGCCGCGCCTGCCGCCCCAGTGTGCGCACCAGCGCGCTGCCCGCATGGCCGACCGTGTCGGAATTTTCGGGATCGGTGATCCAGTCCACCGCATCGCGCGCGGCCTTGGAAAAGCTGGCGCAGCGGTCCGAAAGTGTCTGTCTGTCATCTGTCATCGCAACCCCCTAGCCGACCGTGAATTCGCCGGTATCGAGCCAATAGCTGTCTTCGAATCCAAGGGTGTGAAGCTGCAACAACAGGTCGCCCGACAGCATCCCGTCGCCTTCGGCATCCTCGATTTCTTCGATAAAGAAGGATTCGCGCAGCGCCTCGCTGCGCAGCTTGCCTTCGGCGCTGTCGTCATCATCGTCGAAATCGGCCTGCGCCAGCGTCACCACAAACGGCTTTTTGCGTCCCTGCGCGGCTTCGGTGAAATCCAGCCGATAGAGCGGCGTCGTGGTCCAGCGTTCCAGCGGCAACTGGCGCGCGCCGATATAGATCGGCGTATACATCCTGAGCGATGCCGACCCCGCCGTCGCCGGGCGCCGCTTGTCGAGATCGACATTTTCAAACAGAACGCGGTCTTTCTGGATCTGGCCGTTGCGGTCCATCTCGCCCAGGAATTTCGCGGTCGAGCGCATCTGAAACGCCGCCGTGGTGACCGAAAAATTGGGGATCCGCTCTTCGGCCAGCGCGATCAGCATGCCGCCCACGGCCACGGTGCTTTTGGGGTCACCCACCCGCTGGGTCACCGGATCGCGATAGGGATACCAGTTGTCGGTGCGATAGCGGTGCATCGAAATCAGCCGGTCGGGGGGAACGGCCATCATCTCTTCGACGATGGTGCGCACCGCAGGCAGGCGCGATGGCCGGCCCGTCAGCAGAACAATGTCGCATTGCAGGTGGTCGACCACCTCGACCATGTTGCCAAGCGCGGTCTGGAACACGTCGCGCACGATGGCATCCACCGCGCCACGATCACAGACGATTTCGAATTTCTGCAGCGTCCAGTCATGTGCGCCGAGATCGCGCGCTGTGGCTTCGACGTAATCCACCAGCTCTTGCGGCAGCATCAGCGCGCCGGGGGGATCTTCGCCATCGGGATCAGGCACCAGCAGATCATCCTCATCCACCGCAACCGTGCCGAACACGGTTTCCGGATCAACCCGGATGGCACCGAAATCATCGGTGTGTTCGCAGGCTTCGATGATCGCCACCGCCAGCGGGCGCAGCACGCGCAGGGCAAATTGCACCCGTTTTTGCACCGCCTGACGTTCGATGCCGCTGACCTCGCCCCCAAAAAGCTCGCGCATGCGTTCAGTCACGCCATGCCCGCCCGCCTTGGTGATCGACGCGATGATCTGCGGCAGCACCACGCCCGACACCACCCGGTGCAACAGATCATCGCCCGCGATGCGGAACCCTTCGCGAAAGGTCTGTTCGGGGTGCAGCACCCGGTCGTCTTCGGCGCGATAGGTGGTGATCATCAGATCCGTCGTACCACCGCCAATGTCGATGCAGGCCATGCGCAGAGACGGTTCGGCCCGGCCTTTGGGTCCGGGGCGGTCACGCCCCTTGAGGGCGACAAAATCGTTGATCCGGCCTTCGAATTTCTGGGTGATCTCGGAATAGAGATAGACCAGCTGGGTGCAGCTTGCTTCATCCCAGTCCACGATCAGCGACGGGCGCGCCGAGATATTCGAGGGGTGATCATCCATGCCCAGCCGTTTCCACAGCAGCTTGAGCGCGCCGCTGGCCCGCGACCGGATGATCGCCTGTTCCTGAATCGGGGTCGCAGTGGGCAGGGTCAGGATCACCCGGCTCAGCCGCCGCGGCAGATCCGCCTGCCAGCGCCGCGACCGCGACGCGGGGTCGTTCACATGCACCAGCGCATGGGCCAGGATTTCCGTCAGCATGAAGCCAAACAGCGCCGAACGCGAAAAGCGCGGCCGGATCGCCCGGCCCACCGGTGTGGTGTTGCGGCGCCGATAGCGGCCGCTTTCTTCGCTTTTGACCTGTTCGATCACGTCGCCGCGTTCATTGAGATATTGCATCGCCGCCCGCGCCGCGCGCGGCAGGCTGTTGGGGTCGTGGTGATTGTGAAACCGCCAGTCCTGCTGGATCGGCGCGTCATCCCACAGGTAGCGCTTGGGCGATGACATGCCCGATACGGTTTCGGTGCCCTTTTCGCCTTCGATCAGGCGCATCGCCTCGGGGCCGATGCGCACGAAGCTGGGCCAGATAAAGGCATTGCGCCGCCCCGACCCGGACGCAAAGCGTTCGTCGCCGAACTGCTGTTCGGCAAATTCCACCCGGCTTTCCACCAGACCCTCATAGGAAAATTCGGGGCGGTTGAGGTCGCGGATTTCCAGCGGGTAGGACCGGCGCAGATCCACCTGCGCTTCGCCGGGAAACCGTTCGATCATGATGCCACAGGTGCGGCTGTTGCCCACATCCAGCACCAGATCAACCTCGACCGGGGGGACGGCGTCGCGCTCGGACACCGTGTTGACAAAGCGGATGGTGGGCGGATCCAGAAAATCCTGCAGCAGGCCCAGATAGGCCAGATACCGCGCCCAGTGTTCGAACTGATAGGGCAGGTCGTCTTCGATGATGGGCTTGCCGGGGCGGCGGCGGCGCAGGTGTTCAAAGAACAGATCCTTGATCCAGTCCGACGCCCAGCGTTGCATGTCGACCTCGGCGCCGCTGGCATCCTGTTTGGGGTTCAGCAGGAACCACGCCATCTGCGCGGCTTCCGACACCAGTCGGAATTCGCGCGGATTTTCCACATCCGCCCGTTCCGGCGCGAGGTACAGATCTGCCGCGTTTTCCGCCACCAGCGTGGTGTCGAGCGCAAACTGCACCCGATGGCTGTGGCCGGTATCGGGATCGGGCTGGTCCAGCTCGACGATCCGGGCGCGCGCCCAGGCCGACGGGCCCGCGTCATATTTGAGCTGCCCGCCAGGGCCGCGTTCCTTTTTCAGCCGCAGCACCGGGATCGGCACCCATTTGCCCAGAAACGGTTCGGCCGCCTTGCGCGCGTCGATGGGATAGGGGCCGTTGTCATCGGCACCCAGGCCCGACAGCATCGCGTCTTCGGCCTGCCGGTCGGTGGGCACCGGTTCAAGCTGGCGTTCGACCTGGCCATCGCGTTCGCCGATCTTGCGTTCGACAAAGGACCGGCGGAACTTGCGCGCTTCGATGTCAAAGCCGAAATCCAGCATCTGGATCCCCGAATAGGGCACCAGCGTGATGGTGTCGCCCCAGTTGAACAGGCGTTTCAAACGGTGGGTGTCCTGCGGTGTCTTGCCATGCGTCGTCATCGTCTAAACCCGTATTCCTGTTCCCATATGCGGCGCTCGGGGCTGACGGTTCCTCGGAACGTCTCTTGCCGGGTGCCGAAATTCACGTCGAGGACGAACGGCTGATCGCCCGGTTCGGTCCAGTTCTCGAACAGCTCGACCCGGATGCGGTAGTCGCCTTCGGGCGGATCTTCGAGGGTGATCCGTTCGCGGGTGCTCGGCCCCGCTCCGGTGCTGGCGGCGTTTTCGTCGAAATCCAGGCGCGCACCGCAGACCGCCTGATGTTTGTCCCGGAACCACACCCGCGATCCATCGGGGCAGAACAGGCTCAGATCCAGATCCGCCGGGCCATCCCAGGTCAGCAGGATCTGAGGTTCGGTGGCCACCGGCTGGCAGCTGCGTTCGGCGGCGGCCAGTTCGCGCTGCAGCAGGGCGATGCGGTTCTGCAGGATCGCGGTGTCGCGCGCCGGGTCGTCAATGTCTTCGGCCACGGGGCAGAAATTCAGGAACGGCACATGGCGCAGCCCGCAGGACACGAACAGCAGATACAGGATCAGCGCCATCAGCAGCGCACAGAGCAGCAGCAACAGCGGCCAGAGCCAGCGCGCGATGCCCCGGCGCGGCGGTTCGGCGGGCGTGGGATCGGGCCCGATGACCGGCGGCGGTGGCGGCGGCGCGGCCTGCGCGCGCGCGGGCGCCATGCCGCGCAGAATGTTGGGCGCGGTGGTCTGGGTATCAAGCAGGCTCGCCCAGTCGATCAGCACCGGCTGCAGCCCGGCATCACTGTCGGGCGCATCCACCACCAGCACGGATGTGTCGCGCGGCACCTGCAGCGCGTTCTGCAGCGCCTCGGCCAGGCGCGCGTCATTGGCATCCCCGCTGGCAGCAAGCGCATCGGCATGGGCGCGGATGTCGTCGCCCAGCCGGGTCAGTTCGGCCCGCGCGATCGCCGCGCGCTCGGGGTCAAGTTCGGTCAGGGGCGTGGCGGTGCCGCCCAGCCCGGTATACCAATCGGTCCGGTCGCCATAGGGCGAGCGCACGGGTTCCGCAAAAAGGGCCGCATGGGCAGGCGACAGCGCCTCGGCCAGAACGTCGGTGATCAGCTCATAGGATCGCAGCTCGGGCTGGCCCAGCGGGCGCAGACCTTCCGACAGGGTGCTGGCGAGCTGGCGCTGGCTCATTCGGATGCTCCTGCGCCATCCGAGGCCCCGTCCGGGCCGGCACCGGGATCGGTGCGATCAATGCTGACCCGCGCCACCTGCGGCACGCAGGCCGTGGCCGAGGTTTCGGGCGTGACGCCCGCGCTGCTCAGAAACTCCAGCAGGTTGCTGTTGGCCTGGGCAAGGTTGAGATAGCGGAACGCCTCTTCGCGGACAAAGGTGTTCATACCCACCACGCGCCCGCAGGTATCGACCAGCGGGCCGCCTGAATTGCCCTTGGACATCGGCGCGGAATGGATGATCAGGGACCGGGTTTCCGACACCGCCTGTTCAGTGTTCACGACCCCATCGGTGACCACCAGATCCGGCACCGCCGTGGCGACCCCTTCAAGCAGCTGCCGGAACCGGTAATCGCTGTCCATGATGTCGGTGGGATAGCCCGCCGCCACCACGTTCTGCAGCTTGAGCGATCCCGGAGCCGTGCCCAGTTCGAAATAGGGCGCGTTGACCCCCGGCACCCGCAGGATGGCAAAATCGGCCAGCGTGTCTTCGAACGGGCCATCCGCGACGACAATTTCCGCCGCACGCAGGCCCGACAGATCGTTGTTCGTCACAAAGACCTCGCCCCCCGACAGGGCGCTTTCGATCACGTGGTGATTGGTGGCCACCAGATCGGGCGCCACAAAGAACCCCGTTCCCACCCCAAGCGCATCGGGGGTCTGGGCGACGACAAGGATGGTCCGTTCTTCGATGACACTCAGCAGCGAGGCGCTGTCGCGGCTGGTTTCTTCCCCCTCTGCGCCGCTGTCGGCCCCTTCGGGGCGGGGGGCATCGGGCACGTTGACCCGCGCAGGGTCGGGCGGCACCACCGCGTCCGAGCGTCCTTCGCGGATCGGATCGCCACGCCCGGTTTCGCTGGGGCTGCCGGGCGCATCGACCGCGGGCGGCAGGATCCCGTCGGGCATGCGCCCATCCGGCAGCACAAGGCTGCCATCGGGGGTACAGACCGCCCCTTCAAGAGCGGCCTCCAGAATGCGCGCGCGTTCTTCAAGATCGCGGTTCAGCCGCAGGGTCATGTCGCGCGCGCTGTCCTCCAGCGTGCGTTCCGCTTCGCTGCGATCCGAATGAAACAGCCGCGTACCGGGCAGCAGCAGCCACAGCGCGATCAGCGCCAGCACCACCGCAAGCACAGCCAGCGGCCAGATCGGCGCGCGGCGCTCGGACCCGTCATCATCGGGCGGCTGGCCCGGTCCGCCAGCCATGTCACCCCCGCCGCCGCCCGCCGCAGGCTGGGACGTGTCAGCCGCAGCGGTCTGCCCCGCCACGGACCCGGCCATCGCACTGGGCGCAGACGTCGCCGCGGCGCTGGTTGCAGAGTCTACCACTGGTTCAGGTGCGGATGCTACGGCCTCCGCCATGCCGGGATCGGGTGCGGCGCTGTCGGGCTGCTCTGGCGCGGGCGGGGCAGCCCGCGCGCCGGTGGCAAACAGGACCGGCGCCGCCGTCAGCGGTAGAAACGCCCCAAGCGTCTTGCGGAAATGATCGGTCTGCCCGGCCTCGCTGGTGGGGCCATCGGCGGGCAGCATCCCCCAGTTGATCAGCACCGGCTGATCCCCCACCACCAGCACATCATTCACGCCCGAAATCGACAGCGCCCCGGCCACCAGGCGCCCCACCTGAGGATCGTCGATCAGCACGCGCGCCTTGCCCAGGGCCGCGCTGAGCCGCATCTCGACATCCGCACGGGTCGCGGCATCAAGGCTCGACAGGCGTTTGGCATCGCCCGGTGCGTCGGTGTACCACGACACCGTCATGGCCGAGACATCATTGCCCCAGTTCACCAACGGTTCGGCAAACACCCGCGCCACATCCGCGCCTGCGCGCGTGCTCAGCGTGGCATGGAGATCGCGATAGGTTTCCAGCACCGCCGCGTCGTCGATCCGCACCAGCTGCGACGGGTCCACCTTGGTCTTGACCAGAAAATGCTCGGACATCCTATCGCCTCATGACTGTCGTTTTAGTGCAAAGGTGCCGCGCCCGCCGGTGCGGGGCTGCACCGCCTCGCAGGTGGCAAGCCCGTCTTCGCCCACCGCGCAGGTCGTCACACGGCGGAAGATCTGGGTGCCATCGCTGCAGACCAGATCTTCGTCTTCTTCCAGAACCAGCGCGCCATCGCTGTCAAAGGCGCCGCGAATGTCGCCTTCACACAGCGCGCCATCATCCGACCGCATGACCTGCGTGCCCATCCCGTCGCTGCCGGGTGGGAAACAGACCGTCCATTCCGGAAAGGGCAGGGCATCGCCGCTTTCGACCGAGCGGATTTCAAAATCGCTTTCCAGCGCCCAGCACCCTTCCAATGACGCGGTGTCACCCGGAAAAGGCCCGTCATCCGCAAAATCGGCGTCCGGGTCGGGATCAGGGTCAAGATCACGATCAAGCGGCGGATCAACGGCACCGTGGTCATCGCCATGATCCACCCCGTCATCGGTGCCACGCCCGTCGGGCAGCCGATCGGCGGGCGGCAGCGGATCTTCGATCACCACCGGCCGCGAGGCCGTGCATTCGATCAGCGCCAGCTGCTGTTCCAGATTTCGGATGCGGGTCTGCAATTCGGCCGTGCGCGCCGCCAGCCGGGCCTGTTCATCGGCACTCTCATCACTGCGTTCACAGCCGGCGTCCCAAATACCGGTGAAATGTGCCAGTGCGCAGGCGGGAATCAAAAGATATGCCGACACAAGAAAGGCAATAATTGCGATCAGAAAAAACGCCAGAAAAACAAAACGGCGCACGATGTTAATCCTTCACGCAAACTAAAATTCAAACGACTTTGATCACAGAAGACCAAATCCGCATTCACCGGTCAACAGTGCAGGCAATGCCCACCGCTTACTGTTCGTATTGAATTTTATGGAATTGCCGTGAGGATCGACATCTAAAGCGCGGATTCATCTAAACAATTCAGATGAATTGCGATCTCGGACCCGCGTGCAGCGGGCACGCTTATTTTCCGCCCAACCTGGGTTATTCTGCGGTGCCCGCCAGACGGGGCACCGCAGGGTTCGATCTCTGCCGGTCAGTGGCCGCCCCGTTCGATCGCGCGCTGAAAGGCCGGGCGCGCCTGCATCGCCTGCGCATAGGCCGCCACCTTGGGGAATTCATCTGCCCGGCCCAGACGGGCCAGCGCAGCCGCAGGGAAGATCATCATCACATCCACCGCCGACAGCCGATCCAGCACGAAATGCCCCGACGGGCGCAGGATGTCTTCGAGAAACCGGTAATGGCTGGTCAGCTCGGACTGGATGCGCGGATGCAGCGGCGCGCCCGCATCCCCCAAAAGCCCCACATAGATCTGCAGCAGCAGCGGGGTCATCATCGACCCTTCGGCAAAATGCAACAGCTCGAGATGCTCGAAATAGGCCGGATCGTCCTGCGCCGGCATCATGCCCGGCGCATGCTGCGCACACAGATGTTCGACAATCGCACCCGATTCCGCCAGCCGCCGCCCGTCGATCTCGATCACCGGCGATTTTCCCAACGGATGCACCCTGAGCAGTTCGGGCGGGGCCAGCCGGGTCTTGGGGTCACGCTCATAGCGGATGACGTCATAGGGCAGGCCAAGCTCTTCGAGCAGCCAAAGAATGCGCAGCGAACGCGACTGCTCGAGATGGTGAACCGTGATCATGCCGAACTCCTCTTGAATGGTCCGGCCTGACCTTACCCAGAATGCCGCCACGCGCGACAGGTAACATTGCGTCGGCCGGTACGTTTATGATTTGACATAACTCGGATTATCGCACTTTTGCGTGTAGCCGCAAAGCGATAATGTCACCCGTGAGCAAAGCAGAAGTGTCACTCTCCTCGCAAAACGACGTGAGGATGAGCGGACATGGGATGGGTGATGATGAGCGAGCGCGAGCTGAACCGCTTGGAAGTGCTGGCGCAGGTTGATGATGGACGACTGACCGTCGACAGCGCGGCGAACATGTGGACCTGTCACGTTTCTGTGCCGCCCCAGGTGCTCGTTTATGCCACTTTCCGTTCGAAAGCGACCGGGCTTTCCAGCCCAGTGCTGAGTGCCTTCGGCGTGGATTGTAGAACCCGTTGATGTATTCGAAGATGGCCACCTCAGCGGCTCTTCGTGTTGGCCAGGGTTGCCGCCAGATCAGTTCTGCCTTGATCGTCTTGAAGAAGGTTTCCACGGCAGAGTTGTCATAGCAGTTGCCCTTGCCGGACATCGACACCTGAAAGCCGTGCTGGCGCAGAAGCTTCTGGTAGTCATGCGAACAGTATTGGGCGGATTCAACCGGTCGTCGCAACAGCTTCGATCATATCCTTTTTGAGCAGCCGGTCGAGAGCTTCTGCCGGCGTCTGCCAACCCAGTGTTTTGCGAGGGCGCGTGTTCAGCGCGTGAGCAACGGCGCTTAACTCTTCAGCGCCATGCTTGCTGAGATCTGTGCCCTTGGGGAAGTACTGGCGGAGCAAACCATTGGTATTCTCATTGCTGCCACGCTGCCATGGGCTTTGAGGGTCGCAGAAGTAGATCTCGAGACCGGTATCGATCCGTAGCTGCGCGTGTTGGGCCATCTCGGCACCTTGGTCCCAGGTCAGCGATCGACGCAATTGAGCAGGCAGGCTGCTGATCGTTTCGGCGATGGCATCGCGGACGGCTTCGGCGCCGTGACCGGCGAGAGCTGGTCCGTTCTTGGCTGGTTTGCCTGTACCGTGTCCCTTCATGCGTGGCAGGTGCAGAAGCATGGTGAAGCGGGTCGTGCGTTCGACCAGCGTGCCGATCGCCGAGCTGCCAAGGCCGAGAATGAGGTCACCCTCCCAATGGCCCGGAACCGCTCTGTCGCTGATCTCTGCCGGGCGGTCGCTGATCATCAATGCATCAGTGAGGAAGGATTTTCTGCGATTGCGCCCACGTTCGCGCGGCAATCTGAGAGCACGGCCGGACCGTAGACACGCGGAGAGCTCTCGCTTCAGCGCACCGCGCCCCTGGATGTAGAGCGCCTGGTAAATGGCCTCGTGACTGATGCGCATCGTCGGATCCTCGGGGAAATCCACCTTCAGTCGTTGCGAGATCTGCTCTGGGCTCCAGGCAGACGACCAGCGACGGCTTTGTCGGTGAACGGCCCGCCGCCCTTTCCATACCACAACAGGCCCATCGAAGGCGATGCCGTCTGGTGTGGCGATGAGGCCAGACAATCGATCCTGCACGTAGTCACGCAGGCGGGAGTTACGCGCGAGCTTGCTATCCTTCGGGCGTTTGGCCGAACGATCCGCGTGCCATTGAGCGTTGATCGCACGATAGTCGAAATCTCCGCCCCGGGTCGCCGAGTTGCGCCTGATCTCTCGGGAGATCGTGCTGGGCGATCTCTTAAGCTTCCGGGCGATGGCACGGACACTTGTGCCCCTCGCGCATTCCAAAGCTATTTCCTCACGTTCTGCGAAGGAAAGGCTACGGTTCTTCGGTAAGGGTGCCGATGGCGCAAGATGTGTGGGAGGCATTCCGCCAGAACTCCGAAACCATCGGGTTCCGACAGGAGCAGAAACACCAGCTGCAACGGCGGCATCCTCACTGGATCGCCCCTCTGCAACCGCCCGCCAGAACCGGCATAGATTCTCACGTTGCCACACTGGCGGCCTTCCTGGAGAGTTTAATTTCTCCCGCGTCGAACGTTCGGACTTTCGTCTGCCTGTTTTTGTCATCCATAACTCCATCAACGAGCTGTTGCGACGACCGGTTGAATCCGCCTTGGCTTCCGCGATCCGTGTGATGAATGCATCCTCGAGGGGGTTGCCGGAGGGCGATGGCCATTTTCAAGGCCCGGATCGCCAGATCACGTTTCATGCGATTGCTCACCGCCCGTCCGATCACGCGGCGTGAATGCAGGTCGAGAATGACCGCCAGGTAGAGCCATCCTTCGCGGGTCCACACATAGCTGATATCGCCAGCCCATTTCTGGTTGGGTTTGTCTGCTGAGAAGTTCCGGTTCAACAGGTTGGGCGCGATGTTGAACGCGTGATTGCTATCCGTGGTCACCTTGTATTTCTTTGACCGCTCAACGCGGATGCCGTTTTCGCGCATCAACCGACCGACACGGCGATGCCCGATGCTCAGGCCAAGCTCTTTCAACTCCTCGGTCATTCTTGATCGACCGTAGCTGCCCAGGCTTAGACGGGATTGCTCTTTGATGTGGGCCAGCACGACCATGTCGGTTCGCTGTCTTCGGCTGGCAGGGCGGTTGCGATAGGCACGCAGGCCGCGAGCGCTGACATCCAGAACCTGGCAAAGGCGGTTGGTCTGGAATTCGTGGCCATGCTCTTCGATGAACCGGAACCTCATGGCTTTTGGCTCGCGAAGAAGGCCGTGGCCTTTTTTAGAATATCCCTCTCCTCCTTCAGGATACGGTTCTCGCGCCGAAGCCGTTCATTCTCGCGGGCGAGGTCCAGGTCCTTGTCGGACACAACATCAGTGTCGCGGTGCGCCGTAATCCATTTGTTCAGCGTCGACAGGCCAACGCCCAAGTCGGACGCCACCTGTTTGCGCGTCAGGCCACTGGTCAGCGCGATCCGCACCGCATCAGCCCTAAATTCGTCCGTTCGTTTCAGTCCCATAGTTCGTCCCCTTTGCTGAAATAAATGCTATCAAAGGAGCGGCATCAAACCGCGACAGGTCCAGAGGGCCTCGTTGCAACTGCCGCCGAGTTGACAGACACAATGGTTGCCGATCCTTTGGCCCATGTCGCTCAAGGCTTCCATCGGTTCCGACGTTATGCACCACGTATGCTGCGTGTCCTTGATATCCGCGCTGCTGCCGTTGCCAGCCCCTTAGTGGCCGCAGCGGTACTCGTTGGACGTGATCAACAACGCGGGCCTCGACCGACTAACTTTCTACGGCGCAGTTCAAAATGGCACCGGCACCTGAATACCCAAGCCCCCGATGACCATCGGCTCTGGGAAGTGGCGATGCTGTTCCACATGCGCGATGCTTTTCGATCTGGTGATATCTGGCTCGCCCATTCCCGACGTGACCTGCCCCCCGCGAAATCCCTCACCATGATGTAGAGTCTGCCCAACCCTTAAGGAGCAGACGAATGCGGAAGAGCCGTTTTACCGAGGCGCAGATCATCGGGATGATCAAGG
>JAOXSC010000002.1 GCA_025800215.1 Marinibacterium sp. | reverse complement strand
CCGATACCGCCGGTCACGCCAACAGTGGTCAGGAAGATCGGAGAGATGCCGTTGGTACCAGCAACAACCGGAGCAATATTGACGAAAGGAACATAAGGGCTGGCCTGTTTGCCGGTCCACAGCGCCACATTGTTGACGCCGGACATCCGCGAGGACCCAACGCCCATGGTGCCTTTTTCAGCAATCAGCATCACGCGCTTGCCCGGATGCTGCAGCTTGAGCGCTTCGATTTCCTTCTGGGCCTCTTCCGAGATCAGGCATTTGCCGTGCAGTTCGCGGTCGGCACGCGAATGGGCCTGGTTGCCGGGAGACAGCAGGTCGGTGGAAATATCACCTTCGGCGGCGATGTAGGTGACGACCTTGATCTCTTCGTCCACGTCGGGAAGCTTGGTGAAGAATTCCGCCGCCGCATAGCTGTCCAGCAGTTCCTTGGCGATCGGATTGCCCGCCTTGAACGCAGCGGCGATGCGATCGGTGTCCGCCTCGTACAGGAACACCTGGGTTTTCAGCACCTCGCAGGCCTGCGCCGCAATCGCGGCGTCATCGCCAAGCGCCAGATCAAGCAGAACCTCGACCGACGGGCCGCCCTTCATGTGCGACAGCAGCTCAAAGGCAAATTCGGGTGCGATCTCGGCAACCTCGACCGTGCCCAGGATGATCTCCTTGAGAAACGCCGCCTTTTCACCCGCCGCGCTCGTGGTGCCGGGCAGGGTGTTGTAGATGAAGAATTTCAGGCAGTCGGCACGGTGTTCGCTGCCGGTGTCCTTGATATGGGCGATGACCTCTTGGGTCAGCGCGCCGTCGTCGATGGGCTTGGGGCTCAATCCCTGCTCTTTACGGGTCTCGATTTCGGTCAGATAATCTGTGTAAAGGCTCATGGGTATCGCTGCCTCTGGCTGTTACTCTCGGGGTGACGCGGTGTCTTTGACACAAAGGCAACCGACTTGTATACCGTCGTATACCTCGCACTGCCCGATTTCAAGGGGCGGCTGCGCGGCATTTTGCGTATTTTCCCTGTCGCAATGGCCAAAACAGGCCCGCGCCGTCGGCGCGGACCTTAGTCGATCGAACCGGCCGGGTCCATCCGGACCCGCTGCGACCCCCCTCCGATTCCCGTCCGGTTCCTGCCCGTTTCCTGTCAGAGGCCGCTCAGAACTTCAGCTTGACCCGGATGCCGGGGATGTATTCCAGCCCTGAACTGTCGCGATTGATCACCTGCAGATCGCCGGTGATCTCGGCGTGACGGCCCAGCGAGGTTTTCCAATAGGCTTCGATCCCCGACTGCGAACCCAGCCCATCTGCGCGCGCCGTGTCCGACGCCGCACCATACATCGCCGCGATCCCCACCTGCTGATCCTCTTGCCCGAAGGGCCGGTTGAACGCCATGCCCAGAAGCCCACCGTGCTTGAGCGGCCGCGCGTCGTCGCGCGCGCCCTGGCTCAGAGGCTCGCCCCCGGTGCGATAGGTATAGCGGCCAAACAGCACCCGGTCGGCGCCGCCGGCCTCGGGCGACGGGCTAAGGTCGTGGGAAAAGACCAGCACCAGCCCGCGTTCACGCGAAAAGTCGGTCGACCCGCTGATCAGATAGGGCATCAGCGACACCCGGCTGTCGCGCCCGGCGATCTGCGGCGTCAGGCCCGCTTCGACCGCGACAAGGTTCGACCCGTCGCTCAGCGTGCTGAAATCAAAGCCACGGTCGGTGGCGCTGGCATCGCTGATGACGCTCTTGGCGAACCAGCCCTCGCCTTCGATGCCCAGACCGATGCCCAGACCGATCCGGTCATACCAGCGCCCCGCAGCATCCGACGCGATGATCTGCGACAGGAACGTGTCGCGGTCATCCCCGGTATAGGGCAGCTCGGCCAGGTTGTTGCCCGCATAGAGCTTGCCCAGATCAAAGGTCAGCGTGCCCAGCTGCGTGCTGACATCCTGCTGCAGGGCAAAGACACCCAGCGACCAGTCGGGATCAGGGGATTCACCATCATTGGTGTCCCACAAAAGGCCTGCCTGACGCGAAAACGCGCTGGTGGAACGCGTCCCGCCGATGGTGTGGTTGCCAAGCGCCCAGAAGGCCAGCCGGGTTTCACCCCGCGCGCCAGCACCGCCCGGCGACAGTTGGAGCGTGCCGATCAGGTCCAGTTCGCCATTGGCATTGGTGCCCCCTTCACGCAGCGTGCGCTGCAGGATCGGCGTATAGGACAGGGTCACGGTGTGGGGCCCGAATTCGGCGGCCTGCGCGGCGCGCGGCAGCATCGCACCGGCGCCGAGACAGCCGGTCAGGATCAGGGCAAGCCAGGACTTCATATTGGCGTTCCTTGTGGGTGGAGGGGTTGGAATTGACGGCGCGCAGGCCCTGCGGCACATTGAAGAACCCAATCGGGCAGCATGAAACGGGACAGGTCGTGACACCCTACAGTCAACACAGCGTGGATGATGTGGATGCGATTTTCTCGCCCTCGCCCGACTGGGAATTCGAGATCACGCAGCTGCGCGGTGGGCGTCTTGGCTATCACGCGACGTCGATCACTCTGCCGGATATGACGCTGACCTGGGAACGGCTCGACCGACCGATCCGCAGCATCCAGCACTGGCAGCTCAGGGGGCTGTTCTGCGGGTTCGTGCTGAAGGCGGATGGCCCGATCTGGTCCAAGGGCAGGATGGCCACGCCCGACACGCCGCTGATCTTCGGATCCGACACACAGGACACCGTGCTGCCTGCCGGATGCAGCATCATGACGATGGAGCTGCACGAAAGCCGCGCCCTGTCCACCGGGCTGATCGGGCTGGAACCCGGCCTGTGGCACAGCACGCCGGCGACGTTGCACCGGTTCACCTCTTTTTGCGCCTCGCTCGCACCAAAACTGCGGCCGGACCCGCATCGCCCGCTGCCGTCGCTGGCCGAACAGGGCGCGTGGGTGCAAACCGCGCTCGACCTCTTTCTGGGCAGTCTGGTGGAACCGGTTCATGCCCCCGTCAGCCGCAAATACGACATGATCCGCCGCGCCGATGACTTCGTCAGCCGGACCGGCCTGTCCGAAGACATCTGCATCGACGCCATGGCCGACGCCATCGGCGCATCGCGCCGCACCATGCACCGCGCGTTCAAGGATCTTTTTGGCGTCGGCCCAAAGGGTTATCTGCGTCTGGTCCGGCTGCACCGGTTCCGGCAATCGTTGCTGCAAGGCCCCGATGCCTGCGTCACCGATGCCGCGCTGGATGCCGGGCTGGGCCATTTCGGCCGCGCCGCGCGCTATTATCGCGAGCAGTTCGGAGAACTGCCACGCGATACGCTGGAACGCACCGCCCAGACCCGCACCCTGTCGCCGACACCTTGACACGTGCGCTTACGCCGGCGCCAGCAGGCGCGCGGGCGTGTTGATCATCATGTCCGACAGCGCCGCGTCCGGCACACCGGCATTGCGCAGCAGCGGAATGACAAAGTTGCCCACCCGCGTATAGCCGTGCCCGCCATAGGTCCGCATCGCGGTTTTCAGAAAACAATCCTGGCTCAGCACGATCTGATCGGAATAGCCTTCACCGATCAGATAGTAGATCAGCGCCATCACCTCGGCATCATCCTGCCCGCCCTGCCCTTCGAACGCATCAAGCGTGTCGTCGCCCAGCAGGAATTCGAAGATCTCGAACCCGTCCCAGTTTCCGAACGTGTCAAAGCTCAGGATGAAGCCGTCATCCAGGATCCGCTTGTAGAAATCCACGTCCACGATGATGCGGTTTTCAGGGTTGCGCACCGCGTTGCGCAGGTTGGCATCGGCGATATAGGACTGCATATGCGCAAAGACCGTCCGCTCGGGCGCGCAGCCAAAGCTGTGCAGGTCGGCCACGACCTCTTGCGCCTTGGCCTGATCGAACTTGGCACCGTGGTGGATCGTGTAAAGCAGCCCGGTTTCCTTCTGCGCCATGATGATGGCCTGGGCGGCGCGCTTTTCATTGTCGTTCCAGCTGTTGGGCGCGGTCTTGAGATGGCCTGCCTTGACACCGCTCTGGCCGAACCCGTCGACGGTGTGGCCGACAAACACCTTGGCCAGCTCTTCGGCGGACATGTCCAGCGCCTCGTCATACCAGAACAGCGCGTCCCCACCATAAAGCCCGGTCGAACAGATCAGGTTCACCCCGGTGGTTTCGCTCAGATCCTTGAGGACGGCGTGATATTCCGGCCCCTGGTTCTTGCCCCATGGCGACACCTCAAGGATCGACTGACCGCCCACGCGCTTGTAGTAGTTCAGTTCGTTGATCATCAGCGTCCGGTCGCGCAGATTCCACGCATCCTTGGCAAAGGCAAAGCCGCCCATCTTGAGATAGGCCAGATCCTTGATGTCGATCGGCGCCTCGGGATCGGCAGGGGCGAAATAGCGGTCCTTGTCGATCATTTCGAGAAAGGGCTGGTTTTCGTAATAGTACCCGCTGAAATCCGAATAGATGTGCTCATGCATCAGCGTGAACCCAAGATCGGCCACCGGCATCGGGCCGCGCACGGTCATCACGCTGCCCGTGCCCACGTCACCGGCCGCCAAGAGCGGCGTCGCCTGCGATGCAAGGGCCACGGCGCCAAACGCTGCGGCGGATTCCAGAAATTGGCGGCGGGACGTGTCGAAACCGGTCATGATCTCTGCTTTCGGATGTATGGGTAACGGCATCAGGGCCCCGGTCTCCTCTCCGGGGCCCCGAACGGTCAGGCGCTGGTGTAGCGATCCAGCACGTTGCGGGTGATCTGCTGGGTGGTACGATCCCCCCATTTCAGGCCGAGATACCAATAGACGGTCCCGGCACAGAAGATTTCACCCTTGCCCTTGGGCGCGACCACGATCTGGGCCGAGCCATAGCGGTATTTGTCCACGGTTTCGGTGTCTTCGTTGCCTTCGATCGAGCGTGCGTAGTAGCGGGCATAGAAATCACCCGTCCCAAGCGCCAGAACCGCGTTGCCGGGGCCGCCTTCGCTGTGCTGATCGACCATGCCGGGGGTGACGGCCAGGATCTCGGTGCCTTCCAGCGGCGTGTGCAGGTCCGACGGATGCGGCAGCCCGTACTGGATGACATAGTCCACACTGTCGGTTTCATAGCCGACGATGCATTCCTCCATCCCGAACGTGTCGCCATAAAGAAGCGCCGTGCCCTCGAACGCCCAGTGGCCCGGACGATAGATGGTGAACCCGCCCGACGACCGGGGCGACGCGCCATCATAGGCCGCATAGATCCCCTGAAGACCCGTCACGCTGAAGGTCTGCGCAGCGGGGCGGTTGATGCTGGCATGTTCCCAGATCGTCGTCAGCAGATGCGCCTTGTCGGTGCCTGCGACCGGGTCGGCATCGTCGGCACTGACCTTGTAGCAGACCTGCGTGCGGCCATCGTCCCCTTCCATCCGCACCTGCCAGAGCATGTTGGCGGCAAAGCGCGCCATGTTGCCGCCCGCTTCGACAAAGGCATCCAGCGCGTCGCGCTGATCCCAGGACCAGTATTCGTCATGGCCGGTGATGATGATGCAATCATACCCGTCAAGCACGCCGTCGACGCGGCCCAAATCGGTCTGGTCGATATACTCCATCTCATAGCCGTTTTCTTCGGCCCAGATGGCAAAGGGGCGGTTGTCCAGCGCCCACCCGGCCGAGTTCGCACCCCACGCATAGCCCATCACCAGCGGATAGCCGGGCGCGGGCTGCGCGGTATAGGTCGGTTCGTTCTTGTAGCGGATCCGCTCGGGCTGCGTGTGCAGATAGGGGAAGTTGTCGGGCGCGGTCCAGAACCCGCGTTCGAACGGGCGGTCATAGGACGCGTGCTGTGTCGGGCCGACCCCGTCATCGCCATGACGGCCCAGATAGTAATTCGCCCCGCCCCACATGTTATAGGCCTGCGTCGTGCAGGTGGTCAGCATATAGGCAAT
>JAOXSC010000001.1 GCA_025800215.1 Marinibacterium sp. | reverse complement strand
ACCCAGCGCGATGGGCAGGTAGATCAGCCCGATGCTGGCTGCCAGAACCGCAGCAGCGAACAGACCGATGGCGAGCCATGCTTTTTCGTTGGCAGTCACGTTCAGGCCCCGCTGCGCCAGTGGCAGGCAGCCCAGCCATTCCGTCACGTCGGCACCCCGGTCGCGGGGGCAGAGGAGAAGCAGGATGTCGCCGGCCTCGACCTCGGTCTTGCGGACCTGTTCGGTGATGCGGCGACCCTGGCGCGAGATGCCCATCAGAACTGTGCTTTGTCGCCAAGCAAGACCCAGCCCCTGTGCGGTACGGCCGGTGATGCGCGCGCTTTCTGTGGCGACAACTTCGATCACCTCAAGCCCGTCACCTTCGGCGGTCAGTACCTCTTGCCGGCGGGCGTCCGAGAAATCCAGCTTGAGCGCCGCGCGGAACTCATCCAGCGCTTCGGGCCGCGCCTCCAGCACCAGAGCGTCGCCCTCTTTCAGTGTGGCGTGGGCAGATCGACCATAGCGCCGTTTGCCGTCGCGGATCAGGCCAATGATT
>JAOXSC010000176.1 GCA_025800215.1 Marinibacterium sp. | reverse complement strand
TGTGAACGTCAAGGCGGTCTTTACCAATACCGTGCCGGTGGTTGCCTATCGCGGCGCGGGCCGCCCCGAGGCGACCTATCAGCTGGAACGCGTCATCGACAAGGCAGCGCGCGAACTGGGCGTCGACCCGGTGGATCTGCGGCGGCAGAACTTCATCACCGAATTCCCCTATGCCACACCGGTGGCGGTGGAATATGACACCGGTGACTACAATGCCACCATGGACAAGGTGCTGGAGCTGGCCGACCGCGACGGGTTTGCCGCGCGCCGCGCCGCAAGCGAAGCCAATGGCAAGCTGCGCGGCTTTGGCATCAACTGCTTCATCGAAGCCTGCGGCATCGCGCCGTCGAACCTGGTGGGGCAGCTTGGCGCCCGCGCCGGTCTTTATGAAAGCGCCACCGTGCGGGTCAACGCCACCGGCGGGCTTGTGGTCATGACCGGGTCGCACAGCCACGGGCAGGGGCATGAAACCTCGTTCCCGCAGGTCATCGCCGAAATGATCGGCATCGACGAAAGCATGGTGGAAATCGTCCATGGCGACACCGCCAACACGCCGATGGGCATGGGCACCTACGGGTCGCGCTCGATCGCGGTCGGGGGCTCGGCCATGGTGCGGGCTGCCGAAAAGATCATCAACAAGACCAAGAAGATCGCCGCCCACCTGATGGAGGCCTCTGAGGCCGACATCGAACTGAAGGACGGTCAGTTTTCGGTCGCGGGCACCGACAAATCGGTTGCCTGGGGGGATGTCTGTCTGGCGGCCTATGTGCCGCATAACTACCCGCTTGAAGACATCGAACCGGGGCTTGAGGAAACCGCATTCTACGATCCGGCGAACTTTACCTACCCCGCAGGCGCCTATGCCTGCGAGGTCGAGCTGGATCCCGACACCGGTGTGGTGACCATCGATCGGTTCTGGTCGGCGGATGATTTCGGCAATGTCATCAACCCGATGATCGTCGAAGGCCAGGTTCAGGGCGGGATCGCCCAGGGCATCGGTCAGGCGCTGCTCGAAGGGGCCGTCTATGACGAAAACGGCCAGCTTCTGACCGCGTCCTACATGGATTACACCATGCCGCGCGCCGATGATCTGCCACAGCTGGAACACTATACCGTGGACCATTCGTGCCAGACGCCCTGCACCCACAACCCGCTTGGCGTGAAAGGCTGCGGCGAGGCGGGGGCGATCGGGTCTCCTCCGACGGTGATCAATGCCATTGTCGACGCGCTGCAGTCGGGCGGTCACAAGGTCGACCACGTGGACATGCCCGCAACCCCGGCGCGCGTCTGGGCGGCAATGAACGGCTAAGGATCGGACCGGGCGCGGGGGGCTTCCCCCTGGCGCCCGGCGACGCAGTTTCACAGGGACCGCAGGGGCGATGCCCCGAGGGTTCCGGGAAAGGACATCGAAATGTACAACTTCGAGTTTGAAAAACCCACCACACTGGCCGATGCCGTTGCGGCCCTGGGCGGCGATGACGCGCAGGCGCTTGGCGGCGGGCAGACGCTGATCCCCACGCTCAAGCAGCGGCTGGCCGGGCCCACCACGCTGGTGTCGCTTGCCAGCATTGCCGAATTGCAGGGGGTTTGCACCGGCGATGACGGCGCGGTCTGCATCGGCGGGGCCACCACCCATGGCACGGTCGCCGCAGAGACCGCAACGCTTTATCCCGCGCTGTCCGCGCTGGCCGGGCAGATCGGGGATCCGGCGGTGCGCAACCGTGGCACCATTGGCGGATCGCTGGCCAACAATGATCCGGCCGCCTGCTATCCGGCGGCGGCCCTCGGATCGGGCGCCACGATCAAGACCAACACGCGCGAGATTGCCGCGGATGACTATTTCCAGGGCCTGTTCACTACCGCGCTCGACGAAGGCGAAATCATCACCGAGGTGCGCTTTCCCGTCCCTGAAAAGGCGGCGTATGAGAAATTTGTGCAGCCCGCGTCGCGCTTTGCCATGGTCGGGGTCTTTGTGGCCAAATACGCCGATGGCGTGCGCGTTGCCGTGACCGGCGCGTCCGAAGACGGCGTGTTCCGCTGGAGCGAGGCCGAAGCCGCCTTGTCGGCCAATTTCGCCCCCGAGGCGCTGGATGGTCTGAGCCTGCCCGCCGACGACATGATCGGCGATCTGCACGGCACCAAACCTTACCGCGCGCATCTTGTGGGGGTGATGACCAAACGGGCAGTCGCCGCCGCCTGATCTCATTTTTCCGCAGTGCGGCAATTTGGCCCCGCCCGGTAGCCCTGGCGGGGCCCTTTGCTGTTGGCAGGCTGTCACATCTTTCTTCTACTTGGGGAAACGGGAAGGCCACGACGCACGACCAAGAGGGGACAGGTCATGATCGGGATTATCATCTCGCTGGGATTGCTGATGTATCTTGCGTATCGCGGGATCAGCGTGATCATTCTGGCGCCGATCCTGGCACTGCTGGCGGCCTTTCTGACCGGCGGGGCGCCCATTCTGGCCACCTATACGCAGGTCTTCATGACCGCGCTTGGCGGCTATGTGATCAAGTTTTTCCCGCTGTTCCTGCTGGGGGCGATCTTTGGCAAGCTGATGGAGGCCACGGGCAGCGCGCGCTCGATCGCGGAATGGATCGTGGCCCATGTGGGGCAGGGACAGGCCGCGCTGGCGGTGGTGTTGGCCTGTGCGGTGCTGACCTATGGCGGGGTGTCTCTGTTCGTGGTGGCCTTTGCGGTCTATCCGATCGCGGCGGCGCTGTTCATTCAGGCGCAATATCCCAAACGTTTTATCCCGGCGGCCATCGCGCTTGGCAGTTTCACCTTTACCATGACCGCGCTGCCCGGCACGCCCGCGATCCAGAACGCCATTCCGATCCCCTATTTCGGCACCGATGCCTTTGCCGCCCCGGTGCTGGGGCTGGTGGCGGCCACGATCATGGCCGTGGGCGGGGTCAGCTGGCTGAACCTGCGCATCCGCAACGCCGTGGCCGCAGGGCAGGGATATGGGGAAGAGGATGAATACAGCGCTCAGGCCGCCCAAGGCACCAAGCCCCAGGATCTGCCGTCGCCGGCGCTGGCCTTTCTGCCGATCCTGGTGGTGATCGGGCTGAACCTGATCCTGTCGCGCTTTGTCTTTCCGGTGATGGATTTTTCATATCTGGCCGAAGAGGTCTATGGCAACACCAGCATCGACGCGCTGCGTGGGATCTGGGCCATCATCGCTGCGCTCAGCGTGGCGATCCTGGTGCTGATCGCGACCAATCTGCGCAGCCTGGCCGATACGCTCAACAGCACCGTGACCCAAGGGGTGAACGGATCCTTCCTGCCGATCTTCAACACCGCGTCCGAGGTCGGCTATGGCGCCGTCATCGCCGGGCTGCCGGCCTTTCTGATCATCGAAAAAGGGGTGACGGGGATCCTGCCGGAAACACCGCTGGTGTCGCTGGCAATTGCCGTGAACGTGCTGGCGGGGATCACCGGATCGGCCTCGGGGGGGCTGTCGATCGCGCTTGAGGCGCTTGGCAGCACCTATGTGCAGCTGGCCGAAGCCGCGCAGATCAGCCCGCAGCTGCTGCACCGGGTGGCGGCCATCTCGTCGGGGGGATTTGACTGCCTGCCGCATAATGGGGCGGTGATCACGCTGTTCGCGATCACCCGGCTGAACCACAAGAAATCCTATCCCGACCTGTTTGTGGTGGCGGTGGCGATCCCGCTGGTGGCGCTGGTCACGGTGATCGTGCTGGGCAGCCTCTTTGGCTGACAGGCCGGGGCCATATGCAAAACGCCCCGGCCGGATGGCGCGGGGCGTTGCGATGTCATCTGAGGGCGGATGCCGTCATTTCTGGGGAAGCGGCCCGATCATCATGACCATCTGACGGCCTTCCATCTTGGGCATGTTTTCGATCTTGCCGATTTCCTTGACGTCTTCGGCAACACGTTCCAGCAGTTCGCGGCCCAGATTCTGGTGCGCCATCTCGCGTCCACGGAACCGCAGAGTCACCTTCACCTTGTCGCCGTTTTCAAGAAACTTGAACACGTTGCGCATCTTGACGCTGTAGTCATGCGTGTCGGTGTTGGGCCGGAATTTGACCTCTTTGACCTCGATGATCTTCTGCTTCTTGCGCGCTTCGCTTTCCCGCTTCTGCTGTTCATATTTGAACTTGCCGAAGTCCATGATCTTGCAGACCGGCGGCGTTGCGTTCGGGGAAATCTCGACAAGATCCAGCCCCGCCTCGCCAGCAAGCTGCATGGCTTTTGCGGGATGAACCACACCAACATTTTCGCCACCGGCGCCGATCAGGCGGATCTCGGGGGCGCGAATTTTCTCGTTCACGCGCGGGCCGGTGTCGCGTTGCGGCGGCGCGTTGTGAGGTCTGCGGGCTATGGGAATATTCCTTTGATTGTGACCGAAATTTGGTTCGCAAAACTATACAGAAGTCACAGCTTGTTCAAGCTGCATCCGTCCCAAACCGCGCCGCAGGGGCGGTGTTTTTGCGGTTCCGGTCGCCGGGCGCGCGGATCCGGACCCCATCAAGGCCCGTCGATCCCCCCGTCTGGCCCCCGGTCTGGCCCCGGTCTGGCCCCAGTCTGGCGCCAGTCTGGCCGTGCCAAAGCCGCCGCATCGGCCCGAAACGGGCGGCGCGGCGGCAGGCCGGCACTGCGCCTAGTTCGTCGTGGTCGAAGAGGACCCGTTGTCGTCGTTGCCAACGGTGACACCGATGACCGTGGCCACCGCAAGCGCACCGATCCCAAGCGCACCGGCCCCCACGGCGCCCAGCCCGCCTGCGAGCCCGGCAAAGGGCCCCGCAGCCGCACCCGCGCCCGCGCCGCCGGCAGCGCCCGCAGCGCCGCCCCCGGCGGCCTGTGCCATGGCCATGGCCGGGGTCAGGGACAGAACGATCATAAGAACAAGCGGCTTGGTCATGGCGGGGCTCCGTTTTTCGAAACTGTTTAGGGGGCTGTCAAATCCGCATGCCCCCGAGGTCGATTTACAGCGCCACCGTCGCTCAGCCCACTTAACCGGCGGTTAATTCGAAAGATGAGCTACCATCAATAAGATTATGATTTTACAAAAATAAAGCCCCGCGTGCAAGGTGGCGCGCGGGGCGGATTTCAGACGGGTCAGACCGCTTAGTCGAGGAAGGCTTTTTCCACCACGAAATGCGCAGGTTTGGAATTGGCACCTTCTTGCAGCCCGTAGGTGTTTTCGAACAGATCCTTCAGTTCGAGGTTGAAGGCCAGGTTGCCACAGATCATCGCGCGGTCGCTTTCGGGGTTCAGCGGCGGCACGCCCAGATCCTCGAACGCCTCGCCCGAGCGCATCAGATCGGTGATGCGGCCCATCTTGGCGGTCTCTTCGCGCGTCGTGGTCGGGTAGTATTTGATCTTCTTCCAGAAGCCTTCGCCGATCACCTCGTTGAGCAGCTCGTCATCCTTGAGCCCCTCGATCAGCTCGCGGCCATAGGTCAGCTCGCCTGCTTCGCGGCAGGTATGGGTGATGATGACCTCGTCGTAATCCTCGTAGGTCTGCGGTTCGCGCAGCAGCGAGGCAAAGGGCGCAAAGCCGGTGCCGGTGGCAAAGAACCAGATCCGTTTTCCGGGCAGCAGCGCATCATGCACCAGCGTGCCCACGGGTTTGGGGCGCAG
>JAOXSC010000174.1 GCA_025800215.1 Marinibacterium sp. | reverse complement strand
GTCGCCCGCGCGTGGCCTTTTCGGGCGGCACGCAGGGCGCCGCCTTTTGGGCAAGACCGGGGCGGGCGCCAAGCCATGGCCCCGCCCACCGTCCGGAACCCGCCAAGCCGACCCTATCGCGAACAGGTGTTGATCCCGAGCAGCGAATAGAGCGGGCAGGTGTTCAGCAGCCCCGTGGCCAGCGCGATCACACCGATCCACATCCAGGCGCCCAGCCCCATGAGCGCCCCCACCACCAGCAGCGCCCCCAGAATGATCCGCACCAGCCGGTCGAGGCTGCCAACATTCTTTGCAAACATGAGTCTTGTCCTTGTCAGAAGTCGATGCAGATTGCCTAGGACATATAAGGCTTGCAGAATATGATCTCGATCAACCCTGCGTGAGACCGGGGGGCAGCATTAACCTTTTGCCCGGTTTCACCTTGTTGCAGATCAGAGCAATCCCTAGCTTTAAAGACAATTCGATCCGTTTTCGATCGATGATGTGGCGTGTGTTTGGCGCCGTGGTAACAATTGGATGGGTATTCTGACATGGCGACATGGCAAGCCGGTGGCGGCGCGGTTTACAGGGGGTTTGGGCCTGGGGATTTCACTCTGCGCAAGGTGCATATGCGCGACACCACCCTGACGGATGATGACAGCGATACAGCGTTCCAGATCGACGATCCGATCAACGGATCGGGTCAGATCAAATATGTCGGTCAGGTCGAAATCCAGCGCGCCGATGGCAGCGGATCGGTGAACATGCCGGTTCTGGCACGGGGCGATCTTCCTTACGTTCCGGGTTTCATCGTCTACTATCCCGCAAATACCGAACCTTCGGATTTTGACTTTCCCCCCACAATCGACCCCGAAACGGTCGATACAAGCTCGGATTTTCCGGTCTGCTTCCTGCCTGGCACCCGGATCGCGACACCGCAGGGGGGGCGGGCGGTGGAAACCCTTGCGCCGGGGGATCAGATCCTGACAGCGGATGGTCGCACTGTGGCCATCTGCTTTGTCGGGCGCCAGACCGTGCTCACAGCCTTTGCGCCGCCCGAACGGCTGATGCCGGTGCGCCTGGCTGCCGGATGCCTGGGTGAGGGGATGCCGGTCCGAGATCTGACACTCACCAGCGACCACGCGCTGCTGATCGACGGGGTGCTGGCGCAGGCCGGGGCGCTGGTCAATGGCACCACGATCACCCGCGTCCCGCTCGCTGAATTTGACGGGCAATACACGGTCTATCATATCGAAACCGACGCGCATGAGGTGATCCTTGCTGAAGGTGCGCCGGCGGAAACCTTCATCGACAATGTCTCGCGTCGGGTTTTTGACAATTTTAACGAATTCACAGCCCGGTATGGCGCGCCCGGCCAGATGGTCGAGCTGGACTATCCGCGCGCCTGCTCGGTGCGCCAGTTGCCGGCCGCCATCAAGACACGGCTGGGGTTGCACCAGGTGGCCTGACGGGTTTGGGGGCGCTGCCCCCGCCGCGCTGCGCGCGTCTCCCCCGAGGTATTTCGGGCCACAAAGAAGCGCGAACCCGCCCCTTCTTTGTGGCGTAAAATACCTCGGAGCGCGAGGCAGAGCCTCGCATGTTGAAACAGTGCAATCAGCTCAGCCGCGCGTTCGGGCCATAAAGCGTGGCAACATGGCGCTGAAATCGCGGCCCTTGCCATCTTCGTGTTCCACAAATGTCTGATAGAGCGCCATGGCGAGCTGCCCCATGGGCGTGTCGGCATCGGCGCTTTGCGCTGCCTGCTGGCTCAGCCCCAGATCCTTGAGCATCAGTTCCGCCGCAAATCCCGGTTCATAGCCGTTATCCGCGGGCGACTGGGGTCCGACGCCGGGGGCCGGGCAATAGGCGTTCATCGTCCAGCTATAGCCCGAGGAGGTCGAGACCACGTCGAACATCTTTTGCCGGTCCAGCCCCAGCTTGTCGGCGAGGGCGAAGGCTTCGCAGGTGGCGATCATGGTGACGCCCAGGATCATGTTGTTGCAGATCTTGGCCGCCTGACCCGCGCCCGCATCGCCGCAATGCACCGCCTTTTGCCCCATGATGTCAAACAGCGGCTCGGCCTTGGAAAAGCCCGCGTCGCTGCCTCCGGCCATGAAGGTCAGCGTCCCCGCTGCAGCCCCGCCGATGCCGCCCGACACAGGCGCGTCCACCGCAAGGCAGCCCGAGGCCTGCGCCAGGTCTGCCACCGCGCGGGCGCTGTCCACATCGACGGTCGAGCAGTCCAGCAGCAGCGCGCCTGCGTCCATGGCGGGGATGACCTGCGCTGCGACCTGGCGCAGGATGTCGCCGTTGGGCAGCATGGTGATCACCACGTCGACGCCGGCTGCGGCCTCGGCTGCGGTGGCAGCTGCGGTCACGCCGGTTGCCGTGGCGCCTGCCACATCAAAGCCCGCCACCCTGTGGCCTGCTGCGGCCAGGTTGGCGGCCATGGGGGCCCCCATGTTTCCCAGGCCGATAAATCCGATCTTCATGGCGCCGTCCTCCTCCTGTCGGGTTCTGTCAGAGCGTCAGTCCCTGATCCCCCAGCGGGGCCAGCATCTGCGCGACCGCATCCTGCGGGACATCCTGCCCGGCATAAAGCCAGCGCGGGCTGCGGTCCTTGTCGATGATCTGCGCGCGGATCCCTTCCAGGAAATCCCCCAGTTCGGTCGCGCGCGACGTATAGCGGTATTCGAGTTTCAGCGCATCGCGGATCGTGGGCTGACCGTCGCGCAGCTGGCGCAGGATGGCGACCGTGCAGGCCATGGCCAGCGGCGAATTGCGGCCCACCTTTTTGGCGGTATCGCGGGCAAAGACGCTGTCGGTGCTGTCAAGCGCATCCAGGATCGCGGCAAGGTCTGATCCTGCAAACAGCGCGTCGATCTCGGCCTGTTGGGCGGCCAGCGGGCTGGGTGGGGCAGGCTGGGCGGCGCGGGTGATGGCGTCGGTCTGCCCGCTTGTTTCCAGCTCTGCGATCAGCTCGGGCCAGTGCTCTTGCGGGATGAAATGGTCGGCAAAGCCTGCATGGATCGCGTCGCCCGCGCCCAGGCGCGCACAGCTGAGCCCGATATAGTCGCCCAGACGCCCCGGCGCGCGCGCCAGGATCAGGGATCCGCCCACATCCGGGATCAGCCCGATGCCGCATTCGGGCATGGCGATCTGGCTGCTGTCGCCCACCACCCGGTGTGACCCGTGGCACCCCAGCCCGACGCCGCCGCCCATGGTAAAGCCCTGCATCAGGCTGACCACCGGTTTGGGATAATCGGCAAGGGCCGCGTTCATGCGGTATTCGTCGCGCCAGAATTGCTGGCCATAGGCAAAATTGCCTGCGCGCCCGTGGTCGTAAAGCTCGGCAATGTCACCACCGGCACAGAATGCCTTGTCCCCGGTGGCGTCCATCACCACCAGATCCACCGCGTCAGTGTCGCGCCAGGCCTCAAGCGCGGCGGCAACCGCGCGGCACATGTCATAGCTAAGCGCGTTCAATGCGTGCGGGCGGCTCAGGGTGATGCGGCCCGCGCGGCCTGCGATACGGATGTTGATGTCGCTCATGGCGTGGCCTCGGGCGTCAACGGTCGGCCAGCATCTGGCGGGCGACGATGACGCGCATGATTTCGTTTGTCCCTTCCAGGATCTGGTGCACGCGCAGGTCGCGCACCAGCTTTTCGATCCCGTAATCGGCCAGATAGCCGTAGCCACCATGCAGCTGCAGGCATTGGTCGACGATCTTCGATCCTGCTTCGGTCACGAATTTCTTGGCCATGGCGCAGAATTTGGTGGCGTCGGGCGCGCCCTGATCGAGCTTCCACGCGGCCTGACGCAGAAAAGTGCGCGCGGCCTGCAGTTCGATCTCCATATCCGCGAGGCGGAATTGCAGGCCCTGGAACTGGTCGATGCTCTGGCCAAAGGCCTTGCGGTCGCCCATGTAATCCAACGTTGCGTTCAGCGCCGTCTGCGCCGCGCCCAGAGAGCAGGCCGCGATGTTCAGCCGCCCCCCGTCAAGCCCCATCATCGCATAGCGAAAGCCGCTGCCTTCGTCGCCCACCAGATTGGCGGCGGGCACTTTGCAATCGTCGAACTGCACCTGCGCAGTGGGTTGCGAGCGCCAGCCCATCTTGTCTTCGAGCCCGCCAAAGCTGAGCCCCGGACTGCCATCTTCGATATAGAGGGTCGAGATCCCCTTGGGCCCGTCATCACCGGTGCGCACCATGCAGATATAGGCATCCGAATAGCCCCCGCCCGAGATGAACGCCTTGGCGCCGGTGACGCTGTAGCCTTCGTTGGTGCGGGTGGCGCGGGTCTTCAGCGCCGCCGCATCTGATCCCGACCCCGGTTCGGTCAGGCAATAGCTCAGCACCGTTTGCATGCTGAGCGCGCCGGGCAGGACGCGGGCGCGCAGATCGTCACTGCCGAAACTGTCGATCATCTTGGCGCACATGTTGTGGATCGACAGGAAGGCCGCGACCGATGGGCAGGCCATGGACAGGGCTTCGAACACCAGCGTGGCATCCAGCCGCGACAGGCCCGACCCGCCGCTGTCTTCGGACACGTAAAGCCCGCCAAAGCCCAGCTCGGCGATCTGCGGCCAAAGGGTTTTGGGGATGGTGCCGTCGGCTTCCCATTGTCGGGCATGGGGGGCGATGTGCTCCTGGCCAAACGCATGGGCCATGTCGAAAATGGCCGTCTGCTCTTCGGTCAATGCAAAATCCATGCGCTCCTCCCCAGCTTGGATCAACCTGAATTGAACGGTTGTTTAATTCTGAACTGTTACAGCAGTTTTTCAGACCTGCACAGGATTGCAATCGCAAAGCGGTCTTGCGGAAATGCAAAGCCGGGCTGGGGTGGGGGTTTGGGTTGGGTTCAAAATGCAAGACGCGCGACGAAAAAAAGCGCCCAGATGGGACGCTTTCCTGTGGTTTCCGGGTCGTAGCCCCGTAATCAGATCAGGCGGACTTGGGTGCCGACCTGGGTCAGTTCGAACAGTTCGGCGATATGCTGGTTGTAAAGGCCGATGCAGCCCGACGAGCTTTGGCGCCCGATCTTGCGCGTGTCATGGGTGCCGTGGATCAGATAGGCGGGCCAGGTCAGATACATCGCATGGGTGCCCAGCGGGTTGCCCGGACCGGCCTCCATGAAATCGGGCAGGGTCGGATCAAGCTTGCGCATGTTGGCGGTGGGGGTCCAGGTCGGGCCCACCTTCTTGCGCACAACCTTGGTATAGCCGCGGCGCGTGAGCTCTTCGGTTTTGGGAACCGACGACGGGAACAGCCGATAGCTGCCATCGGGGCCCCAGTAATGCACCGCGCGGCTGGTGATGTCGCACAGGATTGCACCGGCGCCGATCTCGTCGAAATGGTCCTGCCAGTCCTGCGCAAGGAACGCCGAGGCGTTGCGGCGCACACCATAGGTGTCCGTGATGGGGGCTTCGTCGGTGGGGAACGCGTCTTCGGTGTTCTGGGCGCGCAGCAGCGCCGGCGTTGCCAGCGTGGCGGCTGCACCCAGCAAGGCCGAACGGCGGGAAATTCGGGAACCTGACATGGAAAACCTCATGTTTGTCCGCAGCAGATTACACCAGCCGATGCGATGATGCCAGCCGCCTGACGGGGCGCGCCGGGATGGGTCACACCATTGTTATGGTTCAGCATCTGCGCGGCGCCACAGGGGCAGGGCGCGTCGGCAAAAAAGGCCGCCCCGATCCCTTGGGGCGGCCTTCACGTGTGGGCGGTCAGGCCTGGATCAGTCCATGGCCTTGAAGTTGAATTCGCCGCCTTCCTTGATGCCCGATAACCAGCGCGTGGTGACGGTTTTGGTGCGCGTGTAGAACTTGAACGCGTCCGGCCCGTACTGGTTGAGATCGCCAAAGGCCGATTTCTTCCAGCCGCCAAAGCTGTGATAGCTCAGCGGCACCGGGATCGGGAAGTTGATGCCGACCATGCCCACATTCACCCGGTGGGCGAAATCGCGCGCGGTGTCGCCATCGGCGGTAAAGATCGCGGTGCCGTTGCCATATTCATTGTCCATGGTCAGCTTGAGCGCATCTTCATAGCTGTCGGTGCGCACCTGGCTGAGCACCGGGCCAAAGATCTCTTGTTTGTAGATGTCCATGTCGGGCGTGACATTGTCGAACAGGGTCGGGCCCACGAAGAAGCCGTTTTCATAGCCCTGCAGCGAAAACCCGCGCCCGTCGCGCACGAGCGTCGCGCCCTGATCGACACCGCTGGTGATCAGCGCGTTGATGCGGTCCTGCGACTGCTTGGTGATGACGGGGCCGAAATCCACGTCTTCGCCTGCAGTGTAGGGGCCGACCTTGAGCTTTTCGATGCGCGGCACCAGCTTTTCGATCAGCGTGTCGGCGGTTTTCTGACCCACCGGCACCGCCACCGACACCGCCATGCAGCGTTCGCCCGCCGCGCCATAGCCCGCGCCCACAAGCGCATCGGCGGCCTTGTCCATATCGGCATCGGGCATGATGATCATGTGGTTCTTGGCGCCGCCGAAACACTGGGCGCGTTTGCCATTGGCGGTGGCGCGGCTGTAGATATATTGCGCAATCGGGGTCGAGCCGACAAAGCCCACGCCCTGGATCGTGTCGTTGTCAAGCAGCGCATCCACCGCTTCCTTGTCGCCATTGACGACCTGCAGCACGCCATCGGGCAGGCCGGATTCCTTGAGCAGTTCGGCCAGCGCCAGCGCGGTCGACGGCACCCGTTCCGACGGCTTGAGCACCATGGCGTTGCCACAGGCCAGCGCCGGGCCCATTTTCCACAGCGGGATCATGGCAGGAAAGTTGAACGGCGTGATCGCGGCCACGACGCCAAGCGGCTGGCGCATGGAAAACAGGTCGATCCCCGGCCCGCCATCATTGGTGTATTCGCCCTTGAGCATATGGGGGGCGCCCATGCAGACCTCGATCACCTCAAGCCCGCGCTGCACGTCGCCGCGCGCGTCGGGCAGGGTCTTGCCATGTTCGCGGCTGACCAGTTCGGCCAGCATGTCCATGTTTTCGTTGATCAGTTGCCCGAATTTCATCATCACGCGGGCGCGGCGCTGCGGGTTGGTGGCGGCCCAGCCGATCTGGGCTTCGGCGGCTTTGGCGACGATGGCGTCAACCTCGGCTGCGGTGGCCAGCGGCACCTTGGCCTGCACCTCGCCGGTGGCGGGGTTCAGCACCTCGGCAAAGCGCCCGGATGTCCCTGCGCTCAGGGCGCCGTCCACGTAATGCGTGAGTTCCTGCATCAGATCTCTCCTCCTGGCTGGATCCTCCGATCTATAGCCTTGCAAATTTCCCCTTAACAGGGGCAAGACGTCAAAAGCGTCTTGCGATTTTGCAAAGGGTGTCGGGATGGATCTGCATTGGGATGATCTGAGGATCTTTCTGGCGGTGGCGCGCCACGAAAGCCTGTCGGGGGCGGGGCGGGTGCTCAAGATCGACCCGGCGACGGTGGGGCGGCGCATCGGGCGGCTGGAATCCGTTCTGGGCACGCCTTTGTTCGTGAAATCGCCGCAGGGCTACGCGCTGAGCGCCGCGGGCGACCGGCTGCTGGCCCATGGTGAACAGGTCGAGCAGGCCATGCGCGCCGGGATCGAGGCGCTGTCAGGGTCGGGCGACCGGCTGCAGGGGCAGATCCGCATCGGCGCGCCCGATGGCTGCGCCAGCTATCTGTTGCCGGGGGTCTGCGCGGCGATCACCGCCGATCATCCCGATCTGGACATGCAGATCGTTGCACAGCCGCGCGTGGTCAACCTCAGCCGCCGCGAGGCGGATCTGGCGATCACCGTCAGCCCGCCATCGACCGGTCAGCTTCTGGTGCAGAAGATCACCGATTACCGGCTGCATCTGGTGGCCTCGGATGGCTATCTGCGCGATCAGGCACCGATCACCGGGCCGCAGGCGCTGCGCGATCACCGCTTTGTCGGCTATATCCCGGACATGATCTATGATGCCGAGCTGGATTATCTCAGCAAGCTGGCGGTAACGCGCGTGGCGCTGGCGTCCAATTCGGTGCCGGTGCAGCTGCGCATGGCCGAGCAGGGGGCGGGGTTGTGCGTGGCGCATGACTTCACGCTGCCCGCGCATCCCGGCCTGCACAAGGTGCTGCCCGATCAGATCGGCTTTACCCGCAGCTTTTATCTGGTGCGCCATCAGGGCGACCGCCGCAGCGATCGGCTGAACCGGTTGGCGGGGCTTTTGGCGCAGGGCGTCCGCGACGCGGTGACCCGGCTGGAAGCGCTGACTTGACGCGTCGTGATATTGCGGACAAGCTGCTCTGAGGGAAAGAATATTTCGGAGGAGCCCAATATGCACGTCCAGCAGATCCTGAATGGCAAAGCCAGCAGCGGTGTGGTCCATGTCGCCTCGACGGTGAGCGTGTCTGACGCGGCCTCGGTGCTGGCCAAGCATGGGATCGGCAGTGTCGTGGTGTCGGATGATGACGGCGCCACGGCGGTGGGGATCCTGTCCGAGCGTGACATCGTGCGCGAGCTGTCCAAAAGCGGCAGCGGCTGCCTGTCGGAACCGGTGTCGGCCTACATGACCAGCAAGCTGGTGACCTGCGGCCCCGACGCGCGCATCGAAACCGTGCTGACAGCCATGACCGAAGGCCGGTTCCGCCACATGCCGGTGCTTGAAGACGACCGGCTGGTGGGCATCGTCACGCTGGGGGATGTGGTCAAGGCGCAGCTGAGCAAGGTTGCGATGGAAAAGGATGCGCTCGAAGGGATGATCCGGGGGCACTGAGCACGCGGTCACCCGCGAGTTTTCACCGGGCGGCGCGCGGCAGGCCCTGTCATCGCGCCGCAGCGCCGCATCGTTGCGGCACAGCAGCAAAACTGCCTTGAATTCAGCGTCGTGCCATGTTTGCGTGCGCGGCAACCGGAGGCGGGAGACTTATGATGCGCGTTGGGCTTTATCCAGGAACTTTTGATCCCATCACATTGGGGCATATGGACATTATCCGTCGGGCCACTGCCCTGGTCGACAAGCTGGTGATCGGTGTCGCGATCAACCGTGACAAGGGGCCGTTGTTTTCGCTCGAAGAGCGCGTGGCCATGATCGAGGCCGAATGCGCCGATCTGACCGCGCAGACCGGCGCCGAGATCGCCGTGCACCCGTTCGAAAACCTGCTGATCGACTGTGCGCGCGATGTGGGCGCGTCGCTGATCGTGCGGGGTCTGCGCGCGGTGGCCGATTTCGAATATGAATTCCAGATGGTCGGCATGAACCGGGCCATGACGGACGAGGTGGAAACCGTTTTCCTGATGGCCGAAGCGCGTCATCAGGCCATTGCGTCAAAGCTGGTCAAGGAAATCGCGCGGCTGGACGGTGATGTCAGCAAATTTGTCAGCCCGTCGGTGCGCGACGCCCTGAGCACGCGGCTGCGCGGCTAACGCCAGAAGGCCAGCCAGTGGATCAGGGCCGATCCCTTGCGCGCCACAAACAGTCCCGCCGATCCGCCCTGCAACACGGCATCGGCGGCAATCAGCCCCAGCAGCACCAGCGCCACCACAATGGCCGGTCGATCTGTCATCCCTGGCCCCCAAACACGAAACCGCACATGAAAAAACCCGGTCGTTTCCGACCGGGTTTCTTTTTGCCCTGAAAGGGTAAAGGATCACTTGTTGATCTGGCCAATCGCCACGGCCACATCGGCCATGCGCACCGAAAAGCCCCATTCGTTGTCATACCACGACAGCACGCGGATCAGGCGGTCGCCCACCACGCGGGTCTGATCGGGGGCAAAGATCGAGCTTTCTTCGGTGTGGTTGAAGTCGATCGAAACCTTGGGCTCGGGGTCGTAGCCCAGAACGCCCTTCATCGCACCGGCAGCGGCGGCGCGGACAGCTTCGTTAACCTCCTCGGCGGTCACGTCGCGACCGGCGCGGAATGTCAGATCCACGGCCGACACGTTCGGGGTGGGGACGCGGATGGCCGACCCGTCCAGCTTGCCCTTGAGCTGCGGCAGCACCTCGCCCAGGGCCTTGGCCGCACCGGTCGAGGTCGGGATCATCGCCATGGCGGCTGCGCGGGCGCGATAGAGATCCTTGTGGCGGCGGTCCAGCGTCGGCTGGTCACCGGTGTAGGAATGGATCGTGGTCATCACACCGGCTTCGATGCCAAAGGCGTCGTCCAGAACCTTGGCCAGCGGCGCCAGGCAGTTGGTGGTGCACGACCCGTTCGAGATCATCTTGTCGCCACGCGCCAGCTGGTCGTCATTGACGCCCATCACGATGGTCTTTTCCACGTTCTTGGCCGGGGCCGAAATCAGGACTGCGCCCGCGCCCTGGTCCAGATGGACCTTGGATTTTTCGCCATCGTTGAATTTACCGGTGCATTCCAGAACGACGTCGCAGCCGCTCCAGTCCAGTTCGGTGGGGTCATAGGTCGACGACACCGGGATCGGCCCGGTGCCCAGATCCAGCGTGCCGTCGCCGACAACGATGTCATTGGGAAAGCGGCCATGGACGCTGTCGTAACGCATCAGGTGCGCAGCGGTGTCGAGCGGCCCTGTGGCGTTGATCTTGACCACTTTGATATCGTCGCGGCCCGACGAGGCGATATGCGCAAGCGTGCAGCGGCCGATGCGGCCAAATCCGTTGATGCCGACAGTAATTGTCATGACAGCGCTCCTGAATAGTGGGGTCCTGATTTGCCGCCCATATATACTTGGGCGTCGGCGCCCAAAAGAAAAAAATTTCGCTTTTAGAATGTGTTAGCGCAAACTTGATGCGGTTGCGCTAACGTGCCTGATCTGTGCGTGATATAGGCGGGCCACGGATGGCGCGTGCGGTGGCGCGCGATCACAATCAGAGGGTTTGACATGAGCGGTTTGCTGGCGCTGCTGGATGATGTGGCGGGGATCGCCAAGGTGGCGGCGGCCTCGATCGACGATGTGGCGGCCCATGCGGCCAAGGCGGGATCCAAGGCCGCAGGTGCCGTGATCGACGACGCCGCCGTGACGCCGAAATATGTCCAGGGCATCGACGCGCGCCGCGAATTGCCGATGATCTGGCGCATCGCGCGCGGGTCGATCATCAACAAGGTGGTGATCCTGCTGCCGGTGGCGTTGCTGCTGTCGGCCTTTGCGCCCTGGATGATCGCGCCGCTGCTGATGCTGGGGGGCGCGTATCTGTGTTTCGAAGGGGCCGAAAAGCTGGCCCATGCGCTCGGGCGCGGTGGGCATCACGGGGAAGACAGCACGGGCGACACCGGCGACCCGGTGCATCTTGAAGAAACCAAGGTCAGGGGCGCCATCAAGACCGATTTCATCCTGTCGGCGGAAATCATGACCATTGCGTTGGCCAGCATCCCGGCGGGGGCTCCGGTCTGGATGCAGGGGGCGGTGCTGCTGCTGGTGGCGCTGGCGATCACGGCGGCGGTCTATGGCGCGGTGGCGCTGATCGTAAAGGCCGATGATCTGGGTCTGATGCTGGCGCGCTCGGACGGGGGCGCGCTGATCCGGGGGCTGGGGCGCGCCATCGTGCGCGGCATGCCACGGGTCATGGTGCTGCTGACGGTGGTGGGCACGGCCGCCATGCTGTGGGTGGGCGGCTCCATCATCCTGCACGGGCTGGAACAGATGGGCCTGGGCGCGCCTGCGCATCTCATCCACAACATCGCCGCCGCAGCCGCCCACCTGGGGCCCGAAGGCTGGCATGGCACGGTGGAATGGCTGGTGACGGCGCTGATCGACGGGATCCTGGGCCTGTGCCTTGGCTTGCTGCTGATCCCGGTTGCCGAACATGTTCTGGCCCCGGTTGTCGCACTGTTCCGCGGCGCGGCCAACGAACGGGGCTGACGGCCGGGGGCGGGCGGTCCACTGCGCCGGGCGGTCCGCACTGGAAAAACGGTCGGTTTTCACTACGATAGGGTGATACCATCGGAGGAGTGATATGCCTATCGCCAGACAGATCCGAATTCTGATCGCCGCAGCGCTGCTGCCCAATGTGGCGCCTGCCGAAGTCACCCAGCAGCAGCTTGACGCGATTTCGACCCCGAACGAGGTTGACACCTCGATCGGGACGCTCAGGTTCATCGACGGCGCACCGCTGCCTGAAACATCGCAGATGGTCTACGACTATCTGGACCGTGCGCGCGGGGTGGATGCCTTTCTCAAGGGGATCCCGGCCGCATCGGTCTATATGCTGATGGAAGGGGTCAAGCCGCTTGGCGCGGTCGAGGCCCATCAGGTCGGCATTTTCGACGGGCTGATGGATGCCAATTCGCTGTTCCTGACCGGCAACAGCTCGACCATGTATGTGTTTCCCAACCTTGAACTGGATCGCGACGGGCCCACGGTGGTCGAGGTGCCGCCGGGCGCGTTGGGCGCCTTCAATGACGCCTATTTCCGCTATATCGGCGATGTTGGCCGCGCGGGCCCCGATGCGGGCGAGGGCGGCAAATACCTGGTGCTGCCGCCCGGCTATGATGGCACGGTGCCCGACGGCTATTTCGTTGTCCGCTCGCCCAGCTACACGGTCTGGACCTTCATGCGCATGTCCGTCGCGGACGGGCTTGAGGCCGCCTATGACAACGTGGCCCGGCATCTGCGCGTCTACCCGCTGAGCCAGGCCGACGACCCGCCCGCGCTGGAGCTGGTGTCGCTGTCGGGCGAGGCCTTCAACACGGTCCATGCCAATGATTTCCAGTTCTACGAAGAACTCAACGCGGTTGTTCAGCGTGAACCCATCGACCTGTTCCCCAAGGAAACGCGGGGCCTGTGGGCGTCGATCGGGATCGAGAAAGGCAAACCCTTTGCACCCGATGACCGGATGCGGGCCATCCTGGAAGATGCCGTCGCCATCGGCAACGCCGCCGCCCGGTCGATTGTCTGGCACCCCCGTGTCGATCAGACCTTGGCCGGGCTGCAGACCTTTGACGGGACCAACTGGAATTCGGCCTTTCTGGATCAGGATGTCTTTTTCGACGGTCCCGATGACCAGACGATGAACACCGATGCACGGGTCACCTTTCATTACCCCTATACGGCGGTGACGCCTGCGATGGCCAAGCCAAGCCCCGGCGTAGGGTCGGATTACCGGATCGCTTACCTTGATGCGGCGGGCGAACCCTTTGACGGGTCTGCGACCTACAAGGTGACCCTGCCGCCGGATCCGCCTGCGGATGATTTCTGGGCCTTTACGCTTTATGATGCACAAACGCGGTCGATGTTGCAGACCGATCAGCCGCTGCCGTCGATCGACAGCATCCAGAACGATCCCGTGCAGAACCCGGACGGGTCCATTGATGTCTATTTTGCGCCCACAGCGCCCGAAGGGTTCGAACAGAATTGGGTTCAGACCATTCCTGGCAAAAGCTGGTTCACCATCCTGCGCATGTACGGGCCGCGACAGGCCTGGCTCGACGGTGACTATGTCCCGGGCGAGATCACGCGGATCGACTGATGCGGCACCCTGCGCGCGGTGTGCCGCGCTGCCCGATCCGCATCACATGGGTGATCCGGATCGGGCGTGGGCCGTCAGGCCACGTTCATGGCCATCATGCCCAGACCAACCAGGCTGATCAGCCAGACGACGGTGCGCAGATACGGCACGCCTGTAAGGTACAGGATCACATGCGCCACCCGTGCGGCCAGAAAGGTCGTCGCCCCGGTCACGGCGGCGGGCGCGTCCAGCGTCAGCAGCGCCAGCGGCAGGAACAGGATCATCGCTTCGCCGACATTGGTCAGGGCCCGTTCGGACCGGGCCACCAGCACGGTCGTGGGCGGCATCTCATCGCGGGCATTGAACGAGGCCGGGTTGCCGCGATAGCGGAATGTCACCGGCAGCAGGGTTTGCACGAAATAAAGGGCCAGAGCGGCCAGGATCATGGTGGTCATCAGGGGGGTCCTTTGGTTGGGGTCTCAGATCTTTGATAGCAGACCGGCGTCAGCCGCACGCGCCGCCAAAGGCGTCAGCGGCGCGCAAGGCCGAGCCGCAACGCCGTGTCATTGCCGCGACAGTGGCGCGGAAACGGTGGGTGGATTTGGACATTCCGGGGTGCCTCGTGACAGGGTCTGCAATGCTCAAAGAGGTATGCGGCCACGAGGATTTTGCCGATGACGCAAACACCGGAAGTGTTAGCAGAAACACCGATGTTCGAAACGGATGCGTTTTCGCAGGTGCTCGACATCGTCCATGTGCGCGGTGAAAGCGCGCGCGTGATCACGCCCGACACCCCGCTTGCCTATGCGGTGCCGTCGGGGCGCCCCTGCGTCTACATCGTCGAACAGGGGCAGCTTGACATCACGCCTGCAGACGGGCCTGCGGTGCGGCTGGGGGCCAAACAGATCGCGCTGCTGATGCAGGGAACCGCCCATGACGCTGTCTTTAGTGATCCCGATCAGGATGCCGGGGCGCGCGCCGGGCGCCTTCGCAGCGATCCTCCGCAGATCCGGTGTTTTTGCGGCAGCTTCAGTGTGGACGGGGATCTGGCCGAGCGGGTGCTGAAATCACTGCCCGAGGTGATCGTGCTTGATGGGCTGGCCGACAACCCGATCGAATGGCTCGATGAGCTGTGTTACCTGGTGCTGCGCGAACTGGGCGCCACCCAGCCGGGCGCGAGCCTGATGGTGTCACGCCTGCTGGACCTGTTGCTGGTCGTGATCCTGCGGCGGTGGGCGCAGTCTGATGACAGCCTGCCGGGATGGCTGGCCGCCGCCAAGGACGAGCGCATCGCGCGCGCCATCGCCGCGATTCATTCCAGTCCCGCCCACAGCCTGACCAATGCCGAACTGGCCGAGATCGCGGGCATGTCCGTGTCCAATTTTGCCGACCGCTTCAAACAGGTCATGGGGCAGGGGCCCGGTGCCTATCTGCGCGCCTGGCGGCTGGATCAGGCCGCCGAAGCGCTGCGGCATTCCAGTGCGCCCATCGAAGCCATTGCCGACCGCGTCGGATATGCGTCGAAAGAGGCGTTCAGCCGGGCCTTTCAGGCGAAGTTCGGGCAGAGCCCGTCATCCTGGCGCATGGCACGCGACACTGCCGCACAGGACTGACCCGCGCCGCCCGGCACCATGGGGCGGATCCAAAGGCCCCAGGCGGACATGAAAAAGCCCCCGAACAGGGTCGGGGGCTTTGAAGGTCGTTGCACGCGGCCCAGCCCGGTTCCGGGCCGGGCTGGCGGCGTTACTTGAAGAACGTCTTCGCCTTTTCGACAACCGCATCCACGGTGATGCCGAAATGCTCGAACAGTTCACCGGCCGGGGCCGATGCGCCAAAGCTGTCCATGCCGATGAACGCGCCTTTCTTGTGGTGGCCACGCTCGCCGAACAGCCAGCGATCCCAGCCCTGCTGCGTGCCTGCTTCGATGGCGATGCGCACATCGTTGCCCGGCAGGACGCGGCGGCGGTACTTGTCGTCCTGCTCGGCGAAAAGCTCCATGCAGGGCATCGACACCACGCGGGTGCCCAGCGACAGTTTCTGCAGCTGCTCGCGGGCGGCCAGCGCCACGTGCACCTCGGATCCCGATGCGATCAGGGTGATGCTGCGTTTCCAGTCCGCTTCCGCAAGGACATAGGCGCCGCGCTCGGACAGGTTGGTCCGGCGGTGCTCGGTCCGCACGGTGGGCAGGCCCTGGCGCGTCAGCGACAGAACCGACGGGCCGTCGGTCTTTTGCAGCGCGATTTCCCAGGCTTCGGCGGTTTCCACGGTATCGGCGGGGCGGAACACCTTGGTGTTGGGTGTTGCGCGCGAAATCGCCAGATGTTCGACAGGCTGGTGGGTCGGCCCGTCTTCGCCCAGACCGATGGAATCATGGGTCATCACGAAGACCGACGGGATCTTCATCAGCGCAGCCAGACGCATGGCCGGGCGGGCATAGTCGGTGAAGCACATGAAGGTGCCGCCATAGGGGCGGACCCCGCCATGCAGCGCCATGCCGTTCATCGCAGCGGCCATGCCGTGTTCGCGGATGCCGTAGTGCACATAGCGGCCCTTGCGGCTTTCGGGCAGGAACACGCCCATGTCACCGGCATTGGTGTTGTTCGACCCCGTCAGGTCGGCCGACCCGCCGATGGTTTCGGGCATCACCGGGTTGACGGCAGCCAGCACCAGTTCCGAGCTTTTGCGCGTGGCGTGCTTGGGCTGGGTTTCGGATGCCTCTTTCTTGACCTCCTGGATCGCGCGCTTGAGACGGCGCGGCGGCTCGCCCGCGAAGATGCGGCGCAGGTCTTCCTGGCGGCGCGGGGTTGCGGCGGCCAGACGCTCTTCCCATTCCAGGCGTGCGGCTTCGCCGCGCGACCCGATGGCTTCCCACTGCGACTTGATGTCGGCGGGGATTTCAAAGGCGCCGTGTTCCCAGCCATAGGCGGCCTTGGCGGCGGCCAGCTGCTCGGCGTCGGTCAGCGCGCCGTGGCCCTTCGAGGTGTCCTGTGCCGCGTGGCCCAGGGCGATATGGGTCTTACAGGCGATCAGCGACGGTTTGCGCGTGCGCTTGGCGGCGGCGATGGCGGCGTCGATTTCGGCGGGGTTGTGCCCGTCCACGGCCTGCACATGCCAGCCCGATGCCTTGAAGCGCATCAGCTGGTCGGTCTTGTCGGCCAGGCTGACTTCGCCGTCGATGGTGATGTTGTTGTCATCCCACAGCACGACAAGGCGGCCCAGCTGATGGCGGCCGGCCAGTGCGATGGCTTCCTGGCTGGCACCTTCCATCAGGCAGCCGTCGCCGGCGATCACATAGGTGTGGTGGTCGATCAGCTTGCGGCCATAGCGGGCGCGCAGCGATTCTTCGGCCATGGCAAAGCCCACGGCGTTGGCGATCCCCTGACCCAGCGGGCCGGTGGTGGTTTCGATCGCATCGGCCAGGAAGTTTTCGGGGTGGCCTGCGGTGCGGGCGCCCATCTGGCGGAAATTCTTGATCTCATCCAGGGTGATCTGTTCGTCACCGCTCAGATAGAGCAGCGCGTAAAGCAGCATGGACCCGTGACCGGCCGACAGGATGAACCGGTCGCGGTCGATCCAGTTGGGGTTCTTGGCGTCGAATTTCAGGTGACGTTCGAACAGAACGGTCGCAACATCTGCCATGCCAAGCGGCATGCCGGTGTGCCCGGAGTTGGCGGCGGCAATGGCATCGAGTGCCAGTGCCCGAATAGCAGCCGCCTTGAACCAGTGGTCGGGGTTCTCTGAGCGAAGTGCGGTCAGGTCCACAATATCAATCCCTTGCTTGGAATGGTGCGAAGTCTCCATATCAACCGCAGGGCAAATAGCAACCCGCTCGCAAAGGCTGCTTGAACGCGATGGCGCAAGTGCTTGATTGCAAACAGCGCGCAATTTCGTCACGCTTTGGATAAACTGCCTGTGTGGCGCCAAAAACACCGATTCGGTCAAGGATCGGGCAGAACTGATATGAGCGTAAGACAGTAACAAGAGAGGCCCCGAATGGACGAGATCGAGGCATTGCAATCCCGCCTTCTGGCCGCAATGGAGCGGATCGGCTCGGGAACGGCCGCTGTGACCACGCGCGCGGGCGACGCCGCGCGCGAAACCGGCGCGCTGCGACAGTCGCTTGAGGAAGAAACCCTGGCCAATGCGCAGTTGCAGGAACGGCTGAGCACGCTCAAGACCCGCCACGCCGAAGATCTTGCCGCCGCGCAAGAGGCCGCCGCACCCGACGCCGATGCGGGCGATCCCGCCCTGATCGAACAGCTGCGCGATGACCTGGCCGCGCAGGCCGAAGCGACCGCCGCGCTGGATGCCAGCCTGCAGCAGCTGCGTGCGGCCAATGACGCGCTGCGCCAGTCCAACGCGGCGCTGCGCCAGGCCAATGCCGACGGGGTGGGGGATGCCGCGCTGATCAATGCGGCGCTGCAGGCGGATCTGGATGCGCTGACCGCCGCGCGGGCCGCCGAAACCGCCGAGATCGGCGCGCTGCTGGCCCGTGTGGAACCGATGTTGAACGGGGCGGCTGCGCCTCAGGCAGAGAGTGAGGGAGACTGACATGCCCGAGGTGATGATCGAAATTGGCGGCCGCAAATTCGAAGTGGCCTGTCAGGAAGGCGAAGAAAGCTATCTGCAGGCCGCAGCCGGCATGCTGGATGACGAAGCGCAGGTGCTGTCCGATCAGATCGGACGCATGCCCGAAGGCCGGATGCTGCTGATGGCGGGGCTGATGCTGGCCGACAAGACATCCGCCATGGAAGACCGCGCCAAGGCCGCCGAAGCCCGGCTTGCCGAATGCGAGGCCGAGCTGGCCCGGCTGCAGAACGCGCCGGCCCCCGAACCCCAGCGGGTCGAGGTGCCGGTGGTGCCGCAGACCCTGCGCGACACGCTGGCCGAAATCGCCGCCCGCGCCGAAGCGCTGGCCGCCGAGCTGGAAGAACAGACCGACGGCTGACCGATCCGGCCCGATCACACGAAAAAGGCCAGTGCCCGGCGGGGCACTGGCCTTTTTGATGTCTATTGCCGGGCCGATCAGGCGTTGGCTTCGCGGATCTTGTCTGCGGCGTCCTTGTCATAGCCCACGCCATTGTCGTCAAACAGCGTGTCGAGTTCGCCCGACAGGGTCATTTCGGTGATGATGTCACAGCCGCCGACGAATTCGCCTTTGACGTAAAGCTGCGGAATGGTCGGCCAGTCGGAGAAATCCTTGATGCCTTGGCGGATCTCTTCGTCGGCCAGAACGTTCACGTCCTGATAGGATACGCCCATATAGTTCAGCACCCCTGCCACGCGGCTGGAAAAGCCGCATTGGGGCATTTCCTTGGTGCCCTTCATGTAAAGGACGACATCGTTCGAACTGTTGGTTTCCGCAATGCGGGTGGCTGCATCAGTCATCTTGTTGCTCCATCTCGCGGCGGCGTGCCGCGTCTTTCTTGAGATAGGGCCGCAACGCCCCAAAGGTAATGGCCGAAACCATTCCAAGGGCCAGCAGGATCGGCCAGCCTTCGGTCACAAGCGTTGCAAGCCAGGTCATGGGATCAGTCGGGCGCCTTGGTGGTCAGCGCCAGCGCATGCAATTCGCCGTTCGAGCCGTCCATCTTGCCCTTGAGCGCGGCATAGACCGCCCGCTGCTGCTGGACCCGGTTCAGGCCGCGAAAGCTTTCGTCGATCACTTCGGCGGCAAAATGCGCGCCGTCATCGCCCTGGACGGTGATCTGGGCGTTCGGGAAACTTTCCCGGATCAAGGTTTCGATATCTGAGGCAAGGATGGCCATCTGCGGTCGGTCTCCTGACGAATATACCGTGAAAAATGTAGAGCGCGCCCGCCGCCCCTGCAAGGGCAACGGGCGCGCGTCTCATTGGATGGGATCAGGCCAGCGCGTCGGCAAAGCTGCTGCGATAGATCGCCTGCAGCTCTCCAAGCGAGGCTTCGGAGCCGCCCATGCGCACCGCGTCGCCGCCCATGCGCCCGACACAGGTGACCGCGACACCGGCCTTGGCGGCGTTGGCCATCAGCCATTCGGCCGCGTCAAACCCGCAGACCACCAGATAGCGCGCCTGATCTTCGCCAAACAGGGTGGGCGTGTCGCCTGCGTCGATCTGCACGCCCATCCCATGGGCTTCGGCCAGCTCGAACGCGGCCAGCGCCAGACCGCCGTCGGACAGGTCCGTGCAGGCGCTGATCTGGGCGTGATTGTCGCGGATGAAATCGCCATTGCGCTTTTCGGCATCCAGATCCACCGAAGGCGCATCGCCATCGGTGCGGTTGAACACCTCGGCCAGCAGCGCCGACTGGCCCAGATGGCCGGTGGTTTCGCCCACCACCAGCACCATGTCGCCGTCAAAGACAGGCGCGCCGATCACCTCATCGGTATGCGCGATCAGCCCGACCGCACCAATGGTGGGGGTGGGCAGGATCGCCTGACCGTCGGTTTCGTTGTAAAGCGACACATTGCCCGACACGATGGGCATATCCAGCGCCGAACAGGCCGCTCCGATCCCCTGCAGCGCGCCTACGAACTGGCCCATGATTTCGGGCTTTTCGGGGTTGCCGAAATTCAGGTTGTCGGTGGTGGCCAGCGGCTTGGCGCCCACGGCACACAGGTTGCGCCAGGCTTCGGCGACCGCCTGCTTGCCGCCTTCCACGGGGTTGGCGCGCACATAGCGCGGCGTCACGTCCGAGGTGAAGGCCAGCGCCTTGTCGGTGCCATGCACCCGCACGATGCCCGCGCCCTGACCGGGGTTGCGGATCGTGTCGGCCATGACCATGCTGTCATATTGTTCATAGACCCATTGCTTGGCCGCGTGGTTGGGGCTCGACAGCAGCGCCCGGAGCCCGTCGATCGGGTCGATCTGGGGCACATCGGCCATCTCTTCGGCGGGCGGGGTCGGCTCCCACGGGCGGTCATATTCGGGCGCGCTGCCCGACAGGGTCGCCAGCGGCAGGTCTGCCTTGACCTCGCCATTGTGCAGGATCAGGAACCGGTCTTCGGCAATGGTTTCGCCGACGATGGCAAAATCCAAATCCCATTTTTCGAACACCGCGCGGGCTTCGGCCTCTTTTTCGGGGCGCAGCACCATGAGCATGCGCTCCTGGCTTTCGCTGAGCATCATCTCATAGGCGGTCATGTTCGGTTCGCGCTGCGGCACATGGGCCAGCTCCAGCTTGACGCCCAGACCACCCTTGTCGCCCATTTCCACCGCCGAACAGGTCAGGCCCGCGGCCCCCATGTCCTGGATCGAAATCACCGCGCCGGTCTGCATCAGCTCAAGGCAGGCTTCCATCAGGCGCTTTTCGGTAAAGGGATCGCCGACCTGAACGGTGGGGCGCTTTTCTTCGATGCTGTCATCGAATTCCGCGCTGGCCATGGTGGCCCCGCCGACACCATCGCGGCCGGTCTTGGCGCCCAGATAGACCACCGGCATGCCGATGCCCGAGGCCGCCGAATAAAAGATCTTGTCCGCATCGGCGAGCCCGGCGGCAAAGGCGTTCACAAGGCAGTTGCCGTTATAGGCCGGGTCAAACCGCACTTCGCCCCCCACGGTGGGCACGCCAAAGGCGTTGCCATATCCGCCGATACCTTCGACCACACCATTGACCAGTTGCCGGGTTTTGGGGTGGGTTGTTTCGCCAAAGCTGAGCGCGTTCATCGCCGCGATG